>JBEKCP010000643.1:0-3255 GCA_050014815.1 Thermoguttaceae bacterium
GTCGCGCGCGGCGAATACCTCCCTAATGGCTTTCTTCTGCGCGCCGGTCAGGTTGACGAGCTTGTCGGTGCTGTCGATGTACCAGTCGGCAGCGGACTTGCCCGCACCCCAAGCCCCGCCCCCGGCGCCGAAGACGCCGGCTTGCGGCGATTTGGCCGCCGGCTTGTCTCCACTCGCGGGTTTTCGATCTTCGCCGGACCATGCCGTGGCCGCGGACAACAGGAAGAACATCGTCGTCAAGAGTGCCAGTCGCTTCATCACAACTCTCCTTTGCTGGTTTGGGTCGGGATTTCAGATGTCATATTTCCTCGCCCGCTCTCCCCGGCTGACGCGGCGGCTCGGGGAGCACGGGCGTCACGAACGCGGGACTGGACGAGTCTTTCCGGGCGAACGATACCACCGGCGCGCCTGCCGTGAGGTCGATCACGGAGTAGCAGTCGATGTCCTCGACGACCACGATCTGCGGCAGTGCGGGCTCCGCCTCGCCGGACTGCTTCTCCGCGGGCACGGGCGAGGGGGCGCGGGCGACCTGCGCGGGCGGCTGCCGCGCCCCGGGCGCCGACTCCGGCAAGCCACCCTGATACGCCGGCATGACCCAGACCGCTGCCATAGCGGCCGCCGCCGCAAGCGGTATCAGGACCCTCCATGCTCTCCGCACTCGTGGACGCGAGCCGCCCGGTTGGACGACGGGCCAAGCAGCCCCCGGGTATTGCCGGGCGTCCAAATCCCGGGCGAGGCGCTCCAGGCCCGTCAGAACGGCGTCCGGCTCATCGTCCCAGTGGTGGTCGCGATATCTCGCAATCATCGGTGCTCTTCAGAATGGTTCGCAGTTTCTCCAGGGCGGCCGAAACCGCCGATTTTACGGTCCCCTCGGCGCAACCCATGACCTCGGCTGTCTGGCGAATGCTCATCTCGCGGAGGTAGCGGCAGGCGATCGCCTCGCGTTGCCGGGCCGGCAGGCCCGCGATCGCCTCCCTGAGTCGCCACAACTGGCCGGGATCGCGCTGCGGCTCGCCGGCCGTGTCAGCCGCAGTCAGCTCGCCGAGCGCCGCATTTCCGCCGGCCCCCGGCCATACCCTCCTCCGCCCCTTGCGAAGGGCCTCGCGGACGACGTTCATGGCGATGCCGCACAGCCAAGCCGTCGCATCTCGGCCGCGATGCCAGGCGGCCCGCCCCGAGTAGGCCCGCAAGAGCGTCTCCTGGGTCGCCTCGGCAGCGTCCTCCCGGCGTAATCCGTTGGCCAAGGCCAGGCGGAACAGCTCGTCCTGCACGGCGGCGGCCAGCGCGCCGAAAGCCGCGTCATCGCCCGATGACGCCTGGTCCATTAGCGCGCTGGTCCGACTCCGGTCGATTGGCATGGCCACTACCATTACTTGTCACGGCGGCCGGAAAGGTTCAGTCTCCGCCAGGCCGGCCTTTCAAAACGGCACCTTCAGGGCATCGCAGAGGAAACGCATGAAGGGACCGCTGGCGGTGAAGGAGGCTGCCACGCGGTCCAGGAACCGCTTGCCGAGAACGTCCTGCTCCTCCAGGTTTTCCAGCCCGATGAAGTCCGTCCGCTTCAGGTCCTCGATCAGGGGATGATCGGCCGGGAAGCCGCGGGGCGGGCGTTTGAGGCCGTCCCCCTCCAGCGAAAAGCGGCGGCGGAACTTCCGGTCGTCGCGGGCGCGGCGCCAGCGGTCGGGCCACTCGACAATCGCCCGCCGTACTCGGCCCAGGGCCGCGGGGTCCGGGCGCCACAGGCCCACGGCCAGGAAGCACTCGCCCGGCGCGATGTGGACGTAGAAGCCCGGGGCGTGGATGTCGCGGCCCTGTTCGTGCCGGAACTGGATGCCCACGTTGGTCTTGTACGGCTCGCCCCCCTTGGCGAACCGCGTGTCGCGGTAGACCCGCATCAGAGAGCCGCCCATCCTCCGGTCGCTGGCCACGAAGCAGGTGGAAATGCGACTGAGCCGGGGCCCAAAGGCGCGGATGAAGGCCAGCGCCGGCCCCAGAACCTCGCGCTCGTACCGCGATTTATTCTCCTGGAACCAGGGCCGGTTGTTATTGTCGGCCAATTGCTCCAGGAACTCGAAGAGCGCCGGTTGAAATCGCTCGAACTTCATGATGCGCGTCTCTCACATTGCCTTCCGCGGCAGAATCGCCATGCAAGGCGGGTCGGAGCAGCAGATCCCCCCCAGGCGGCCGTCATGCCGTTGGGCTTGCCCTGCTTGTCGTAGGACCCCACGATCCAGGTCGGCGTGGGGCAGATCAGCGTCTTGGCACCGAGCGAGCATTTCACGGTCCGGCTCCTGGTCTGGACGAAATCCAGCATCTCCATTATTTTGACGCCTGGGCGGGCAGGATCAAGGGCCCGCTGGCACCCCTCCGGGGGATGGGGGCTCCATGAGAACACTTCCACTGGTACTGGCGGCGCTCGCGGCATTTGTCTCGACGGCGTGGGGGCAGGAGCCCCCGGGTGGCGGTCCGGCTTCGACCGTATCAGCCGTCGGCCGAAAGGTCGGCGACTACGGCGACCCGGACTGCATCGAGTTCCGCGGGTTGAAGACTTTTACGGCCGAGGCGATCCGCGGCGCCGTCTTTTCCGATAGGAACGTGCTGTTGGCCGCCCATCCCGCCGCGCCGAGGAACGAGTACCTGGCGGTGTTGCGGGATCGCATGTTGACCGGCTACGCCCACGCAGGGTTTTACGAGGCGACAGTCGGCGCCGAGACCGAGCCGCCCCATCTCATCCTCCCGAGCCATGTCATCCTGTCGGTCCGCGAAGGGCTGCGCCTGGTTCGTGGCGGCGTGCGGGTCGTCGGTGCGAAGAGGATTCCCGCTGAGCGGCTCGTTGCCCGCCTTACCAAGCCGCATCTGCCGGTCGATATGGCAACCGATCCCGATGCCGACGACCCGAGTGGCTGGCGGGCGGCGGCGCCGGTCGCCCCGGGACCCCCACCCCCGATGCACAAATTGGCGCCCAAACTCGATCCTCCGGTGTGGGAGAAGGGCGAACCGGCCCCCTTCGACCGCGACTCGCAACTGGAACTGCAATGGCAGGTGCGGGACGCCCTCGCCGACCTGGGCTTCCATTTTTGCAAGTTTGCCGCCGAGGTCGTGCCCCAGCCCAGTCAGAAGGCGGCCGAGCTCCTGGTCCGCGTCCTCGACGAGGGCCCGCCCGACACTGTCGATGAGATCGAGATTTCCGGCCATCACCGCGACAAGTTCCAGGAGGTGCTCGATTATCTCCACGCCCAGCCGGGGATGCGGTTC
>JBEKCP010000644.1:0-3245 GCA_050014815.1 Thermoguttaceae bacterium
GTCACCTTCCGCGAGTCGAGATCGACGGCGCGGAGCAGATGGTTCTCGGTGGCGGCCACGGAGAGCCAGCGGCCGCCCAGGGCCTGCCCCCGCAGGGCCATACCCCGCAGGGCCAGACCCCGCAGGGCCAGACCCCGCCGCGCCGGAGCCGATCACGTCCAGCAGCGTACCGTCCAGCCGGGCGATAACGATGCGGTTGTGGTTGCTGTCGGCGATGAAGAGCCGGCCGTGGGCCTCGTCGGCGAGGATCTTTCCGGGGAACCGCAACGGAGCCGGCTGCGCTCGGGCTGCCAGCATGCCGAACCGGAGCGGCGTCTCGTCCAGGAGCCCCTTCTCGCGGTAATACGGGATCGCCCCGCGGAGCACCCGATCGACCTGCTCGGACGTGATTTCGCCGCTGGTGCCCCAGACCGCGTAGCCCTCCGGATCAATCAAGAGGACCGTCGGCCACGCCTCGACGCCGAACTGCTCCCAGACGGCGTGGTTGGCGTCGTTGATGACCGGGTGCTCGATTTTGTAGCGTTGGATCGCCTCGGCGATGTTCTGCGACTCCTGCTCGGTGGCGAACTTGGCGGAATGGACCCCGACCACGACCAGGTTCTTCGGATAGGCATGTTCGAGCTTGTTGAGCTCGGGCAAGATGTGCATGCAGTTGATGCAGCAGTACGTCCAGAAGTCTACGAGCACGAACTTCCCGCGGAGGTCGGCCAGCTCGATCGGTCCGGCCGTGTTAAGCCACCGGGTACCCGCGGGCAGCGGCGGGACCTTCTGCCGATGAGCAAATGGGGAGCCGGACATATCCTTCGCCTCGATTCTGCACCAGACGAGAAACGCCACTACCGCCAGTGCAACCGACGCCAGAGATGCCGTCTTACCGAGTCGCATGGCGAGATGTCCCTTCAGGGAAATTTAC
The DNA here is from genome assembly GCA_050014815.1 of Thermoguttaceae bacterium. Lineage (GTDB taxonomy): Bacteria > Planctomycetota > Planctomycetia > Pirellulales > Thermoguttaceae > JBEKCP01. The sequence goes on from JBEKCP010000644.1 coordinate 914, forward strand.
GCGCGAGGCGGCGGTTGGTCAACATGGCGGGGCGGAGCAGGAAGTGCGCATTACTCGGTACCCAGTGGTCAGTACCGTGCGAAGCCGCAAGCGTGCCACCTCCCCCAATCCCCAATCCCCAATCCCTAATCCCTAATCCCTTGCTTCCTTGGCAATGGCGACGACGTGGTCGACGGTGAAGCCGAAGTGCTTCATCAGGGCCCCGACCGGCCCGGAGGTGCCGAACTGGCTCATGCCGAGGAACCGGCCGCGGGGCCCGAGGTACTTCGACCAGCCCTGCTCGACGCCCAGCTCGACGGCCACGCGGCAGGTTGCCTCCGGCGGCAGGACCGCATTGCGGTACTCCTCCGGTTGCGCATCAAAGAGTTCCCAGCTCGGCAGGCTCACCAGCCGGGCCTTGACGCCCTCGGCCAGGAGCCGCTCGTACGCGGCGGCGCACAGCCCCAGTTCGCTGCCGGTGCCGATCAGGATGACCTCCGGCCGGGTGCCGGGGGCGTCGGCCAGCACGTAGCCGCCCTTGGCCAGGCCGGCGGCGGGCGCGTACTTCGCGCGGTCCAGCGTGGGGATGTTCTGCCGCGTCAGGGCCAGGGCCACCGGCCGATCCTTGATCCCCAGCGCCACGCGATAGGCCTCGGTAGCCTCGTTGGCATCGCCCGGGCGAATGACCACCAGGTTCGGGATCGCCCTGAGCGAGGCCAGTTGCTCGATGGGCTGGTGCGTGGGGCCATCCTCGCCCACGCCGATCGAGTCGTGGGTGAAGATATAAAGGACGGGCAGACCCATGATCGCGGCCAGGCGCATGGGGGGCCGCATGTAGTCGGCGAAGACGAAGAACGTGGCCCCGAACGGCCGCAGGCCACTGAGCGCCATGCCGTTGGCGATCGAGCCCATGGCGTGCTCTCGGATGCCGAAGTGGAAGTTGCGTCCGTTATGGCTTCCGGGCAGGAAATCGCCGGCCCCGTCGAATTCCAAGAGGGTGCGGGTCGAGGGGGCCAGGTCGGCCGAGCCGCCCACGAGCCACGGGATCCGCTTGGCCGCCGCGTTGAGCACTTTGCCGGAGGAGACCCGGCTGGCCACCCCCTTCGCGTCGGCCGGGAAGCTGGGCAGATCGGCGTCCCAGCCCGGCGGCAGCTCGCGGCGGGCCATCAGGTCCAGTTCGCGGGCCAACTGGGGGAACTGCTTCGCGTATCGGGCATGCTTCGCCTCCCAGGCCGTGCGGAGTTCGCCGCCCCGGCGGCCGAAGTGCTCGCGAAAATGAGCCCGAACCTCCTCCGGCACCAGGAACTTCTCGTCCGGCGGCCAGCCGTAGGCCAGCTTGGTCAGCCGGACCTCGTCCTCCCCAAGCGGCGAGCCGTGAGCGTCGGCCGTGTCGTGCTTGTTCGGGGCGCCCCAGGCGATCACGCTCTTGACGATGATGAGCGTCGGGCGGTCGGTGGTCTTCTCGAAGGCGACCATGGCGGCCCGCAGGGCGTCCAGGTCGTTGACGTCGTCCACCTTGACCACGTTCCAGTGGTAGCCGGCGAATCGCGTGGCGACGTCCTCGCTGAAGCTCAGCGACGTGTGCCCCTCGATCGTGATCGTGTTGTCGTCGTAGAGCCAGCAGAGGTTGGGCAGTTTCAGATGGCCTGCGATCGAGGCCGCCTCGGAGCCCACGCCTTCCATCATGTCGCCGTCGCTCGAAAACGCGTAGACATTATAGTTGAACAGATCGAAGCCCGGCCGGTTGAAACGGTTGGCCAGCCAGCGGCCGGCGATGGCCATGCCCACGCTGTTGCCGATGCCCTGTCCCAGCGGCCCGGTGGTCGTCTCGACGCCGCTGGTGCGGCCGTGCTCGGGGTGTCCGGGGCACCGGCTGCCGATCTGGCGGAAGCGGCGGATATCGTCCAGCGGCACGGCCAGCTCGTCTGGCCCGGCCGGCTTGTCCGGCCCGGCCTGGGGACCCGTCTGCCTCACGCCGCCCAGGTGCAAGAGCGAGAACAGGAGCATCGAGGCATGGCCGCAGGAGAGCACGAAGCGGTCGCGGTTGGGCCAGTCGGGCTGGAGCGGATCGAAGCGGAGCACCTCGTTCCAGAGCACGTAGGCCGCCGGCGCCAAGGCCATGGGCGTTCCCGGGTGACCGCTGTTGGCCGCCTGGACGGCGTCCATCGAGAGCGTGCGGATGGTATTGATCGACAGTTGTTCGATCGGGCAAGTCGTGCTGGCCATGGTTCTCCCGCGGAGACAAAGGGATAAATCGAAGGTCCAACCGGACCCCCGAAGCAGGTGGGTGTCGTATGTGAATCCTTTAGTCTAAGAACCCACGGCCGGTGCGTCAATCGTTCCAGAGCACGTT
>JBEKCP010000645.1:0-3244 GCA_050014815.1 Thermoguttaceae bacterium
GCCGCGCAGTCACCTGGTAGAGCTTGGGCCGGCCGAGGTCCCAGAGCTGGATGTCGCCGAGGTTTTCGATCATCACATCGTGATACTCGGCGGCCGCGTTCACCGTCGCCGAGGCTGTCTTCAGAACTCGATCCCCGTCGCGAAGCTCGGCCGTGATGACCGTCGGCTTCTCTACCGGCCCATCGAGATAGCAGCGCACCACCACGGCGCGGTCGCTCGAAAGCACGCGCACAGGCTTGGCAAACACCGCGGCCAGGTGCGTTTGCGGCACCACTCGCAACTCCACGTCGCGATAGATGCCGCCGAAGGTGAGGTAGTCGATGCTGCCGCCGAACGGTGGAATGTCGGGGCGCTCGGTGGAATCCACCTCCACCGCCAGCAGGTTATCGGCGCCCAGTTTGAGATAGGGCGTCAACTCGAAAGAAAAGGGCGTGTATCCGCCGCGGTATTCCTCGAAATGGTGGCCGTTGACGGTGACCTTGCTGGCCGTCATGACGCCGCCGAAATCGGCGAACACGCGCTTCCCCTTCCAGGCCGCGGGCGCGCGGAAGTACCGGCGATAAATGGAGACGAACTCATAGGCCTTGTCGTCGAAGCTGTGCCAGGGCAGCTCGACGTTGGTATGCGGCAGCGTGACGCGCTGGAACTTCGAGTCGTCGAATGCCGCAGCATCGGCGCCGGGTGTCATCTTGCCGCCGAAAAGCCAGTTGCGATTCAGCGAATAGACGCGGCGGAGCGGAATGGCGGGTGCGGCATTCTGGGCGCGGCCCAGCGCGGCGGCGGCGCTGGTGGCCATGAGAAACGATCGGCGATTCATGAGTCTCCTTACTTGCCCCGGTAGACTTTCACGCGCTGGATTCCGCGCTCGGCGAACGAAAGATGCGGTTGCGAAAAGAGCCGCACGCCGAAGCCCGACTGGTTCAGGGCCACGGCATTGGCCAGGTCGCGTCGCAGGGTGGAATCGTCGCCGCCCAGGTACCGTGTGATGACCCACTTGCCGTTCTCAAAGCGGCCCGCCTCCTGCTCAGCCAGCCCCACGAACCCGGGTCCCGGCGTCTCCAGTGAGAAGGTGACCTGCACGTTGTCGCCGGCCATGAGGAACTCATCCGGGCCCGTTGCCATGAAGATTCCGTAGCCCATAGTGTCGGGCACCACGTCGAGCCCCTTGAGCGTGTTGGTGTTGAAGCCGATTGGAACATCGGAGACGCTGCGCCGGCCCCATCCCCACAGGGACACGTTCAGGATGTAGCCGCCCAGTTTAATCAGCGTATCCGGGCTATCCTTGTTGAGCCACGCGCCGGCGATGGTGCCCTTGGTCTGGTGTTCCAGCACCAGCGGGGCAAGCTGCGTCAGCGTGGCGTAAGCCTGTGGCAGCGGGAGGTTTACGACATCCGGGGGCGCCGTCGACCCGGCATCGCCCGCCCGGAAAGTGGTCATGCGCTGCAATTCGCCGACACCCATCATCGAATAGCCCACCGCTTTGTGCTGCCCGATGGCGTAGAACGCATTGGCCGCTCCGTGGATGTCTCCGGCGCACTCGGGAATGAACAGCGGGTTGCCCGACCGGCTGTAGAGCGCGGCCAGTTCGGCAAAGTTGGTCGCGTAGATGTCCGGTCCCAGCATATCGAGCTGCGGGGCGCCCGCGCGCCAGATATCGTGCATGTGAGCCTGCGGGCCGCCACCCGGATAATCGCCCGGCCCTTTGTCCGCCGGCGCATTGAGCCAGGCGTTGGCGAACATCGGCACGTTGTACTCGCGCTTGCCCGCCTCGGCCACCTTGCCGACGTAGCGGGCATAGTTCCAGCCCATGAAGATTTCGTCCGCCTTGCCGGGACCTTTGCCGAACACCTCTTCCCAGGTCCCCGAGTTCTTGAAGCCGGCGGCCTCCCAGATTCTCCGGAATTCCGGCAGCAGGGTGTCCTTGTGCTTCTGCAGATAGTCCATGAACTCCCTGGGCACGGGTTTGGCGAAAGCCTCGTTGGCCGCGGGCGACCGGTCGCGCGAATCGCCCAGCAGTCCGACCTCGTTCTCCACCTGCGCCATGATCACGCGGTGGTTCTTGTCCACCTCCTTGACATGCTGCATGAGCGCCGCGAACGCCTTCGCATCCGCCTGCAAGTTGCTCTCGCTCAGCGTAGAGAGGATCTCCACGTTCTTGCCATTCTGGATCTGAGCGCGCGGAAACCGGTCATAGTCGGCCTTCACCCACCCCGGTGCGAAGTTCGACTCCCCGTTCTTCCAACTGCCGAACCACAGCCAGGTGAGCCGGAGATCGTTCTGGTTGGCGAGCTCGATGGCCGCGTCCACCAGGTGGAAATCGTACTTGCCCTCCTGCGGCTCGATCCACCCCCACGCCACGGCCGTCAGCACGTTATTCAGGTGCACCTGCTTGGCCAGTATGGGAAAGATATGCCGCATGTAATCGAGGTTCGAAGGCGCCGTATTGGCCAACTCGCCCGAGAGCGCCAGAAATGGCTTGCCATCCACAATCAATTGCGTCGCTTGGCCGCGCTTCTCCATATGGGAAGGGGCTTGAGAGTACGCCGCCGTCGCCAGCAGCGTGAACATGAGTAGAGTTTTCATTGCGGAAGAATGGTAACAAGCGGCGGCGGGGATATCAAACGCGATTCCGGCGCTTGGGCTGAACATTGACCGCAGTGAAACCCGGTTTCGGTTCCTTTTGCATGGCGCCGACCAGCACGACGGCGGGTCGTACTACCAGCGTTAGGGCCAGACGGCGAACCAGATTGAATCGGGCCACGGTCGCCGCAACTGGCGGCGACAATCTGTAATACAGATACACAAAAGCGCGGCCTACTCGGCTACGAAGCAGCACACCATCCCGGAAAGCAGACAGCGCAATCACTTCGGGCGCAAACGGATCGCCACACGCGGCGGTGGCGATGAAGCAACCACCCGATTTCGCTTTGAGCCGCATTATTGTGTCAGCTTGTATCGGATTCTGGCACCCGCAAACGCATTTGAGCGAGGTGAACCCTTTACGACAGCCCAAGCAAGATAACCCGGTGAAGTTCAGTACATCGGTGCTCAGCATGAATATCGCGCCGCCGCAGTTTGGGCAAGGCGACAGCGGAATAACGTGATTTGGGCACTTTACGCAACGGATTCCAATGGAGGCCACTTCCAGCCGCTCCGCACCCCTCGGGTAGGCAAACATGTACTTGTCGCCGTTCGCTTCACCCTCGCGAAATTGGACTGGTGGTGTGACGGAGGCTCTTGTGGG
>JBEKCP010000646.1:0-3232 GCA_050014815.1 Thermoguttaceae bacterium
CGTCGGCACCGGCCCGTCCGCGCCGTGCCCCGCTACGTAAAGGGGGAAGCAACCCCAAATGGGCGCCCGGTATTGACTGACCCCGGGCCAGAACTCCAAGCCGACGCGAGCCAGCCGCCCGCATCTCGCGTACAGATCCAGATACTTTTCGAAGAGCGTGAAGTCCGGTTGCAGGCCCTTCTCGGTCTTGATCCAGCGGATCAGCCCGCTCTTGTGTCCCATGAACTCGTACAGATCGTCGGCGTACCGCGCCCACAGGCTGTCGTCGCAATCGCGGGAGGTCCAGTTGTCGGGCGGCAACTCCGACAAATACGCTGTCTTGGCGCTGTAGGCCTGGGGGCGGGGAGGATTGCTGCCGGGGGTCATCGCCGCCATTTTGCCGTCGGCGTTCCTGGTGACGCGCGGCCCGGTCACCAGCCACACCCGCCACGGCGTCCGGTAGGATAGGATGGGCGCGAGCAGTTCGCGGAGTTGCGATTCAGTGCCCGGCCTCACGGAGACCTGGCCCTCTCGCTGCTGTTGGACGCCAAACACGGCCGAGTAGGTCCCGCCCTTGTCCAGCGTCACGTTCAATTCGATCTTCTCGGTGGCGGCGTCGGTCTGGATTTGCATGGGGCCGCTCAGCCGGCCCCCCTCCACCTTCAGAGCGTGCTCCTTGATCCGGCACGTTGCGCGGGGGTCGCCGACGATCGCCGCTGCCTGCTCCCGGACCTGCCCGCCCTCGACTGCGAACATCAGCGCGACATCCCTGGGGCCCGAGAGCGCCTGCTGGCGGGTGCAGTCGCAAAACTTCCGTTCGGCGGCAGAGCCTGGCCAGGCCGATAACGACAACATTAGTCCCAAGAGCAACATGAGGCGCGAGCCACGAGCACGTTGGTCCTCGAAGTGTCGCTTGGTCAACCGAGATGCTGCAACCTTCTCGAGCACGTTGAGCCTCCGGGGTATGGGAAATTGGGGGAGGATGTGGCGGGACGGCGGTGCTGCGCCGCTTCGTCCAGTATGTGTGGCGGGCAATCGTTTGTCAACCTCAGGACGTCCCGGGTCATGGGTTTGCGTGGGACGGCGTCTGGGGTTGCGGCGGAGCGGGGCCGGTCAGCCGGGATTCGATCCGCCGGGCGAGATCGGTCTTCCCGGCCCGGCGGCACGGCCCCAGCGCCTGCACCAGCGCGGATCGCGCGGCGGCATCGGCCGGCTCCAGGCGAAGGGCCTCCAGCAAGTGCTCGACCGACTCTTCCAACCGGCCAGCCGAGAGAAGATACGTTCCCAGGGCCGCGTGCGCGGGGCCGCTGTTGGGCACCCGCCGCACCGCCTCGCGGCCGTGGCGCGTCGCCTCGTCGAGCCGGCCCCGGCCCGCCAGCACGCCCGCCAGGTGATAGTGCAGCATCCCGTCGTCCGGCTTCAGCCGCACAGCCTCGGCCAGATGAAACTCCGCTTTGGCGAGCTGGCGGGACCTGAGATACAGCAGGCCGAGGTCGGCGTGCATGGCCGGCTCGGCGGGCATGAGCCGCACGGCCTCGCGGCAGTGGCGGATTGCCTCGTCCAACTCGCCCTGGCGGCCGGCCAACAATCCCAGCCCCGCGTGGGCGGGCGCATAGTCCGGCGCCACGTGAATCGCCTTGGCGAAAAGCTCGCGGGCCTCCCCTGCCTGGTCGCGCTGGACCATCACCACGCCGAGCTGAAAATAGGCCTCCGGGTCGCCAGGTGCAAGGCGGATCGCCTCCCGCAAGTGCCGTTCGCTTTGGTCCAGAATGCCCTTCGCCATGAGGACAAATCCGAGAAACGTATGGGCCTCGGCATTGTTCGGGTCCATGGCCAGGGCCTTCCGGTACCTCGCTTCGGCTCCCTCCAGGTCTCCAGCGGTGCGGAACTCGTTGCCCGAACGCACGTACGACACGGCGTTGAGGAATTGCTCGCGAATCCCGCGGATCGTCTCCGCAGGGACGTTGACGAACTCCGGGATGTTGGCCGCCCGATCCGCCGCTGTGAAATGAGTCAGCACGACCGGAGGCGTGCTGTTGCCCTCGGCGTCGATGTGCGTCAGGCAGATCTCGGTGTAGGGGCCGTGAAGCTTCGAGCTGAAGGCCAGCCACCGGCCGTTGGGCGACCAGGTGTGCCAGGAGTTCATCCGCCGGGTATTGCAGCGGAGGCGGCGTGCCCCGCCGCCCTCGGCCGGAACGATGTAAAGCTCGCTGTCCGGCTGCAGCAACATGAAGCTCTTCGCCTTGCAGAAGACGATCCATTTCCCGTCGGGGGAGTACCGGGCGAAGAAGTTGCTCATGCCGTCGCCGGAGGCCCCGGCGATCGGCTCAGCCCGGCCCCCCTTTCCGTCGTTGAAGGGGATCCGGTAAAGATCGTACCGGAACGTCTTGCCTTCCTTGAGAAACTCGCGGCATTCGCCTTCGGTCAGGAGGACGGCCGACGGGCTGCGGACCTTGTCCAGCCGGTACGCCGGCGCCCGGGCGAACACGATTTGCCGGCCGTCGGGGCTCCACGACGGGTTGCTGTGGATGAACTGCACATCGTCCGCCCCGGCCAGCGCCGAGAATGTGCCGGCCTGCCGGTCATACACCGCAAGGATTCCCTTGACGGGAAAGAAAAGCTGAGAAAACGCAATGTCCCCGACGGCGACGAAGACCGACCGGTCCTTGACCGTGCTGATCACGTAGCGGCCGTCCGGCGACACCTGGGAGAGCAGGCCGAACGTCTGCACCTTGTCCTGGCGGCGGAAGTCGCTCCAGGTGAAGACGTCGCCCTTGGCCAGGGTCATGTGCTCCGCCACGGCGGTGACCACATAGGAGCCTTTGTCGTTGGCATAGTCCACATCCATGCCGAGCGTGCGGCCGTCGCGCGTGAACGAGTGGCAGTTGGCGCAGACCGGCAGGTTCTCCAACACCACGGGCGGGTTCTTCGAGGAGACCGGCCCGAACCGCCAGCGGATCCCCGACGGGTCCTTGACGGCCTCCGAGAAGGGCAGGTTCACTTCGCGGTAGAAGATCGGGGCGCCGACTTCGTCGCGCGAAGTGCTGAAGCGGACCGTTGCCCGCGACTTTCCGCCGCGGCGGGTGATCGTCGCGACGGCTGGCCGCTCGATGTTCGCCCGGCAGATCGCCCGCCACTGCTCCTCGGACGGCGTCCAGGACGGTTGCTGCGTGACGGCCGTGATGCTGCCGCCCTCCAAGATCGCAACCTCGACAGACCAATCGTCCGAGCCCGCCGGCGCGGAGAGGGGGGC
>JBEKCP010000647.1:0-3232 GCA_050014815.1 Thermoguttaceae bacterium
GTCCGCCAGTTCTTGCGGACCTCGCCCGTGTTGCCCCGCAGGACCCCCCGCAGCACCTGCTCCGCCGGCCCCTCCCACGGCTCCAGTCCGGCGGCTCTCGGGTGCTCGTCCATGACGACGCGGAGGATCCGGGCGGCGTCGGCCGTCTCGACGCACGTGGCAATGATCTGCTCCAGGAGCATCTCTTTCACTCCGCGACGGCGGTCGTATTCGACGAGCGACTCCTGCGTGCCGTGCGGCGGCGGGATCCGGTAGCGGTGGACGTCGGCCAACAGCCTGAGCAGGGCCTCGCGGTTCTCCGCGGCCCGGCCAAGCCAGGCGCCGAGCACCTGGTCCCTGGGCCGGGCGGGCGGGTACCCGCCATCGGCGGGTGGACCGAATGACGCCACCGCCGCCAGCTTCCACAGTTGCGCAAGCGTTGCCAGGAGCGAGAGCCGTCCGACGATCCGCTCCGCCTCGACCAGCAACTCGAAGTCCGTCGCCTCCGAGCCGGTCAGCCCTCCTTCGAGCATCTCGCCCTCGAAGCCGTCGTCGGTGCTGTCGCGGTAGGTCATCCCCTCGTAGGCGGCGCCGAACAGGTCGCCCCCCTCATCGGCGGGCTCTTCGCCGGCGCCGGCCGCCGGGGCGGGCAGCGCCAGTTCGAACTGCGGCACCTCCCAATACTGCTCCGCGTTTGCCTCGAGGTAGTCGAGGAATTTGCAGGCCAGGCCCCAGCGGTCGATCGGGGCGCGGCGCCCGTTCTTGCCTTTCTGACTTTTCTCACCCTCTTCATCACGGCGGGCAAGCCCGCCCGCTAAACTTTTCTCCTTTTTCTCACCTTTCTCACTGTTCTCACTCTCTTCGTCCGCGGCCCACAACTCCTCCATCCAATCCATGGCCAGGGCGTGGAACGAGTAGTTCTCTTCGACCAGCGGGATCTCGTCGGCCTGGCTGAGCCACTGGACCACCAGGGCCATCGAGGCGACCGGGTCGCGCTGTTCCAAGAGGGCATCGACCACCAGGGCGTAGGCATTGGGCGAGCGGAAGTGCTCGGCGCGGCTCCGCCAGAAGGCGAGGTCTCCGGCCGCGGTCCCCGCCTCGTGCCATGCCCGCAACGCCGCCGCCACGTGGTCGGCCGACTCGCAGGTCTCGCGTCCCGAGATGCTTTCGATCGAGCCGACCTCGGTCGTGGCGAACTTGTCCCACCAGGCGGCCAGGGCTTCCATCCGCGCGGCGACCAGGGGCTCGATGGCCGCGGAGCCGGCGGCGGCCGCCTCCTTGCGGATCAGGACGTAGACGTCGAAGATCTCCGCCACCAGGGCGATCAATTCATCGACGCGCTGGTCATAGACGCTGTTCTCCGGAGAGGGGAAGAGGCTGTACTGGCCGCCGAACCCGAGGATGTTCCAGGGATCGACCAGGGCGCCGCACTCGATGCCGCGGTGGACGAGGCCCTCGACCTCTTCCAACAGGGCGGCCGCCCGCTCCAACAAGGGCGTTGGGTCGGAGGCCGGGCCGCCGGCGCAGCGGGCCGCCGACACCCGCGCCGTCACGATATGCCGAGCGGCCGCCGTCAGCCGGCACCGGATGTCGCACTTGATCCGGGCGGAAGCGACCGGGACGACGTGGAGTTGCCGGGCCGCCGCCTCGGGGTAGCCCATCCGCGCAAACAACTGGGCCAGATGGACGTGCTGCACCTGCTGGGCCCGCCGCCATGCCAGGCACTGGTTGAAGTGCTGCCGTGCCCCGCCCAGCGGTTGCCGCAGCGCGGCCGCCTCCGCCCGCAACCGCTCGGCGTGCCCCCCGGAAAGCCGCGCCAAGAGCTTCTCGTAAAAGGCGTCGCGGTACTCGGCGATCCGCACCACGAGCGTCGCCAGGGTGACGCCCGAGTCGTGGGCATCCGGGCGGTTTCCGCTGACGCCGGCGCCCATGAGCATCGTGCCCGCCAGCACCGCCGATTCCTCGTAGAGGATCTCCTCGTACGGCAGATTGCCCCGCCCGTCGATCCGCTGGAGCATGGCGTCCAGCGAGACCTGCTGGAGGACGAAGCGCCGGCAGCGGCCCGAGTTGTCCAGCGTGCCCAGGTCCCACTGCCCGAACAGGTAGTTCGGCCGCTTGTTTGCCGGGTGGTCGAAATCGTAGGCCCTGGGGTCCAGGGCCAGCTCGTCCAGCAGGGCCGGATCGAACATGGCCTCGAACAACAGCGACGAGTCGGTCTCCTCCAGGACGGCCAGCGCGTGCTCGACGAGGTCGTGGTATCGGCCCGCCGCCACTCCCACCCCGCGGATCCAGAGCGGGATCGGCCGGACCCATTCATGCGCGTAGGGCTGGATCTTCTGCTGCGTTCGCAGCACGGCCACCGGCCGGTGCCCCAGGAAATCGTTCAGCCGCGAGATCGCCTCGCTGGTGATGCGGTCCGCCTGGTCCCACGGTCCTCCCCCGGTAAGCACCGCCTCGAAGACCCGGCCGAGAAACAGCGGCTGGAACAAGCTCTCGTCGGTCTGGTGAAACAACAGGTCGGCGTGGAAGCGGCGGTAGGCGGGCAGCACCGACTCGAAGACCAGGTCCAGGACCGCTTCGGCCTGGTCCACTTCCCGGAATGCCTCGCTCCGGCCGTGAAGACCGTCCAGCGTGGCTTGGAGCACCTGCCGGAGGACCTTCCAGGTCGGCTCCGTCATTTCCGGCCCCCCCTGCAAGAACCCGAAAAGATGGTTCAGGTTCCCGAGAAACTTGGGGTCCGAAGCGCCGGAAGAAAAGTTCAAATAGCCAAGGATTTCCTGCGTCGCCCTGTCGGCGGCGTTCCCCAAGCGGTCGGATTGCATTCGATTCTCCCTCAAGGACGGCCCGGTCCGTCGGGTTTCGGACCGCTCCCAGCATTATAAATAGTAGGGAGAAGCGGCCGACTATGTAAGGGCGGGGGCGGGCCTGTTGCCCAGTTTGGCATCCATGGGGTGGCACGCCCTGACGAACGAAGGGCGTGGATGGAAAGGTCTCCCCTCTCCCTTTGGGAGAGGGGCAGGGGGTGAGGGCGTAACAGATCAAAACATGAAACAGCTAGTTTCCGCTCACAAACGGCCCTCACCCTAGCCCTCTCCCGGAGGGAGAGGGGACCACGGATGCCAGCTTTTCAAAAACGGGCTCAGGGACGTGCCACCACATCCCGACACCACCCCCTCCTTTTGGGCCACGCGAGCTTTCCGCGTGCGTTTCGCCATCATACTAGTTATGATAGAGGGGGGAGTGTCGTGCGTAC
>JBEKCP010000648.1:0-3230 GCA_050014815.1 Thermoguttaceae bacterium
CCTGCACCAGCTGGTCCGTGGCGTCGGTCGGGAAGGTGCCTGCGGCCGTCATTGCGCCTTCATAGAACGTGCCCTGCGAGCTGTTGCTGTTGTCGCCGCCATTGCCCAGGAGGATCGCCCCCTGCTTGCGCATCGGGTCGTAGGTGGAGTTGACGCGCGGTCCGTCGAACATGACTGACAAGGCGCCCTGCTGCGCGTCGCCGCCCATGGAGGTCCAGTGGTGCGGCTTGCCCTTGGCCATCGCGGTCACGAATCGCCACGTGATGCTCGGCAGGTTTACGCAGAGTTTGGATCCATCCGGGTTGACACAACCGGCCAGATTGTTCTCCTGGTCGGTCATGATCCACGGGCCGGCGCCTTTCCCGTGATACCAGGGGGTGGCGTCGCCATAGTAGGCGGTTTCCATGGTGCCATTGTCGTCGTCGCGGCTGTCGATCTCGGCGTTGCCGTAGTCGAAGCAGCAGCCCGAGTTGAAGTGCCGGCCGTTGATGACCCAGTACTGCCCCTCCGCCTGGTCGTCGACTGCGGTGCCCTTTGCGTCGTCCACGCGGAGGCCCATGCCCGGTTCGATGACGACGCCGTAGACCTTTTCGCCCATGATCGTAATCGGGGCCATGTCGGCGACCGGGAGGTTGTTAAACCCACCCATGGCCGGGCCGCTGAATCCGCCGCGGGGCGCCTGGGTCAGGTCGTTGTGCTTGGGGGATTGGTCGTATACGGTGGTGATCCAGCAGTACGTGTTGGCACAGAACGCATCCTGCGCGGCCGCGTCGGCGTAGCCGCCCGCATCAGGAACCGGCAACGCGACGGGCTGGACGACGCCGATGTCGAGGGTCTTGCCGTCAGACTGGCGCAGGACCTGGTAGAGCGGCCCGTTGTAGGAGGCGTACAGAGCGCGCGTGGTGCTGTGGGCGGCCACGCAGAGGTCGCCGGCGGCAACGTAGATGTCACACGGTCCTTGCGGCCTGGGCGGAGCAACTTTGGATCCCGAGCTGGCCGGCTGCGCTATCGTCAACGTGGCGCCAATCAGTGTGAACGCCACTGCGAGCATCAGTGCAGAATTGATTCTCTTTTTCATGTTTGTCCTGTTTTGCCTTCCCGGGTTGATTCCGGCGCCTGAGGTTCTCACGGTTACGGGAATGGAATGCGAGCGAACTGTCCTTCGGGATTACGTATACCACTAGTTCCTGCAACTGGATGTGGAGGAAATACGAAAGCACAACGACTTGCCAAAACTCATCACTCCTCTTATCACCGATCGAATCGATGGTCCGAAGCCCGTTTACCAATCCCGGCTGGCGCCTCAACCTCTACCGTGACAGAGGTGTTTACTTTGCCGCTTATTAATCGAGCCTGGTTTTCTGTTAGGGCACCGAGCGAGGATCAACCTGCCAGATGCGCTTGGCGCTGGGGTCGGCTAAAGGGCCCGGGGCTCTGGTTTCTCCGGTGACCTTGCCGAGCATGTCGTTGTCGATATCGTTGAAGACACTCACCTGCGGGAACGGCTGGTTGCCGCTCATTGTCAGCTGCAGGCGGTCAGGATCGAAGTCAACCTGCAAGTCGCCCAAAGCTCCGTTCTTATCCCACCCGTGTGCCTGGCGCCAGGCAGGCAGGTCGAGCCACTGTTTCGAGTCGCCTGTGAAGAACCCCAGAAACCCATTCGGCATGGAGACATAGAGGTTGCCGTCGGCCTGGTTGTTCTGGTTGAGGAACACGATGGCTGACTTGCCGCAACTGGTGAAGATGTTGTTCGAGATACTGTTTCCCGTCGCGGTTCCGCTGCGGGCGCGATCGGGGCGAGTGATGGCAAAAACGCCGGAGTTGTCGCAGCGGCCGATGAGATTCTGGGCAATGATGAGACGATCGCTGGCATTGATGAACACGCCCGAACCCGCGCATCCCCTCTGGCCCGGAGTGCCCGGCTCGGCATTGCGGACATTCCAAATGACATTGTTGTCGATCTGATTCTGTTCCAGGTTCATCTCCATGTGTACGGCTGCGCTGACGGTGAGGATGTCGGCAAACACGTTGCAGCAGATGCGGCAGTTGACGTTGCCGCTGTCGAGCCACACCCCGTTGGCGTGGCGGATGTGACGGACCACGTTGCGGCGGAAGAGCAGGTTGCGGCCCACGTGGAACTTGGCTCCGGCGGCCTCCCAGCCGCGTTCGGCGTCGGCCCAGCCGCACCACTCTATGAGATTGTCTTCGACGACGGTGTCCCGGGTTCCCATGCCGCCTATACCTTCAACGCCGCAATAGCGTATGGTGTTACGGCGCACGATCTGCGATGTTCCGGCTTGCGGCGTGAAACCGCCATCTCCGCCGTTGGCGATGTCGAGGCCGACACCGTTGGCCCATTCGATGGTGTTGTCTTCGAAGATCCAGTGATTGCCGCCACCGGTGGAGACCAGGCCGTACTGCGGAAACGGGTAAGCGTTGCCGGCATGGTAGAAGGTGATTCCCTTCACCCGGATGTAGGCAAGCCCCCTTTGCGAAGGGACGAAGGCCTGCTCGCGGGTGGTGATTTCGATCAGGTGGTCGGCAGGAGTGCCCGACGCCAAACGAATGTGAATCGCGGTTCCCGAGTCTTCCACCCAGAACCGGGCATCGGGCGATCCGCCAATCTCCTGCATAATAGGCCCACCGCGCCGGCGAGGAGGCAGGCCGTTTTGCGACACGGGTGGACTCGTAAACACAGGGTCGGGTTGCAGATGCGGCATCGCCAGTTCGCGAAGCTGCTCCATCGGCTCCAGCGGTTTGCCGTCGACAAACACCAATCCACGGCGGCGGAAATACGGACCCATGTCGACCATTCTGGGATCCAGCCATTCCCAATTGCCCGCCACACTGGCCAAGGCAAAGGATTGGTAGGCATCGGGGAACATGGCGTCGGTGAGTTCGTGCCGCCATGCGGTGACTTTCTTTTCACCCGGGCCGGCTTGGCTTCCAAAGCCGCGAAAACCAACCGGAATGGACTCCTGCTGCCAGCCGTCTTTGAGGATTTCAGAGCCTTTGATGAAGACTTTTGCCCCCGGGGCGGCCTCGTAACTAATCATCTGCGCCGGACCGGTGCCGCTGCGCGCCGGGCGCACGCATTCCCGGTAGGTGCCGGGGGCAATGACCACGCGTTCGCCGGGCTGCAGAACCTGGGCGGCCTCGTTGATGGTGCGGAATGGCCGGTTCCTGGTGCCCGGGCCGTTGTCGTCGGCCCTGGCGGATTGATTGTCCAC
>JBEKCP010000649.1:0-3220 GCA_050014815.1 Thermoguttaceae bacterium
GCTGGCCTCGTCGATGCCGAGGCTCAGCTCCGGCTTGCACCGCTGGTTCTTGCCCAGGGTGGCCGAGAAGATGTTGACGGCCTTTTGGGCCTGCGCGGCGAAGCGGCGCTGCTCGTCCTGGATCATGCCGCTGGGATAGCTGAGGGTGAGGCTGCGGATCTCCCGGGCCCGGCCCGCCTCGCCCGACGCGGCCCGGTACGCCAGCGAATTGACGTACGTGTAGGCCTGGCAGAGCATCTCGTAGAGGGCGGCGGTCATCAGGATGCGGGGGGCGTGGCGCGGCTTGAGCGGCGTGTCCGTGGCGTACTCGTCTTCCTTCGGATCGCCCTCCTGGAGAAGGAAGTCGCGGTCGTCCTCGTGGACGTAGCGGAGGAAGGGGCCCCGCAGCGGCGAGGCATATACGCCCGTCTTGCACCGGTCGGCCGGATCGGCCATGTGCCAATTGGCGCCTTCGAGCCAACTGGCGTCGTCGGCCCAGAGGTAGCGCTTCGGGGAGCTCACTCCGGTGCGGATGTCTCCTTCGGCCCGCATGACCTGCACGACGTCGTCGGCCTCGCGGCCCATGCGGACCATGGAGAGGTCGTCGAACAAGGGCGGCGTAAGGACCACCTCGACCTTGGCCTGGCGGGCCCGTCGCCCGCGGCCGAACCAGCCGCCTTTGCCCTCCTCGTCGCCCACCGAGTGGTACTCGATCTTCTTCTGCGGCATCGGCGGGAGATAAGGGGTGTTGCACCAGTGGGTCTTCGAGGAGAACCAGCGGGCGGCCGGCAGGCTGACGTGCTCCCCCTCCTCGTTCCATGCGTCGAGGTGGTAGCGGTTCACGAGCTCGAACGGCAGCATTTGCGGCGTCTGGGAGATCTCGCCGGCCATCTCCAGCACCAGCGCGCCGGTGCGGCTGTTGCCGAAATCGACGACCATGTGGACGTGCTTGGCGTCGCCCGAAACGGCGGCCGCCGGCCGGATGCACAACTCGACGGGCGGCATGCCCCGGAGCGGCTTGCCCTCCAGGTCCAGAATCCCTTCAAGCTGGATGATGAAGTCCTTCGTCAGGGAGTTGGGCGAGCAGAAGTATCCGACCTCGGGGTCGCCGCAGGAGGTGTCCACGGCCAGGAACATCCGCGACGCGCCCGACTGGATGACCTGCCACTGGAGGTAGGCGTAGGAGCGGGGCGGCTCGTTGGGCCCGCCGCCGGCCGTCTGGCACCGCTGCCAGCCGTATCCGATCTGGTTGGTCTGGTAACGGCTGCCGCCGCGCAAGGGGACGCAGACGATCTGGACCCCGGTGTTGGCGAAGAGAATGTGCATCTGAATGCCGTGGTTAGGATTCGATCAGAAATCAGGTCAATAAATCCGAAATCCGGAAGGAGAAATCCGAAATCCGAATATCGAAATCCGAAACAATATCAAAGGACCGAAATCGCCAATGACAGAAACGCCGGCGGTTTGCAGTTTTCCGTTGCGGCGGGTTTGGAGCATTCGAGCTTTGTATTTTGAATTTGTTTAGGATTTCGATATTCGGATTTCGAGGCTGTCAAGCAGACTCATCGCCGCGCCTTCATAGCGTCTTTGTTCGCCGGCCTGGGGGGGAACGACACCACCTCCCGGCCGCTCTCCGCCTGGCGTTTTCTTACGTCCTCGAAGAGCGCGCGACGGTCGTAGTTGAATCGCTTGAGGATCTCGTCCCGCGCCCTCCGGACTTCAGCAACAATCGGGTCTTCGATCATGGATGCTCCCTACGCCCGTTCACGGGCGTTCCCGGCGCAGCCGGTCGTCGGCCCGGCATTTATGCCGGGTTGGCATGGCTGCAAACTCACCGACCATTCTGTCAACTACGTCGCAGTCAGCCGCGTTCACGCGGCTCCTGCCTCTGGCGACCGCTCCGCCCGGGAGCCGCGTGAACGCGGCTGACCGAGAGCGTGGAGGGCAGTTGGCGTCGGGCGGGCCAAGCGACCCGGCATAAATGCCGGGCCTAAGACCGCCTTCGGCGGAAAGGGTCGTAAACGACCCTGAGGTCGTCCTCCCGCACACGACGCCCTCAATCACTCGGCTCATTGCCGCCCCCTTATAGTTTGCTTCTTTGCCGGCCTGGGAGGAAACGACACCACCTGCCGGCCGCCCTCCGCCTGGCGTTTCTTTACGTCCTCGAAGAGCGCGCGACGGTCGTAGTTGAATCGCTTGAGGATCTCGTCCCGCGCCCTCCGGACTTCAGCGACAATGGGGTCTTCGTTCATTGCGCCTCTTCCAGCAGCTCCTCGGGAGTTCCCAATACCACGTGCGCCCCCGTTTCCGCCCCAGCCCATCGGGTGTCATACCGCCGGTCATCACTTCATCCTTCTTTCCATTGCCTCCCGTGCAGCGGCCTTCGCACTCCCTAGATCATCGGCACTACTTTGTATTCGATAGCTCGGCCACTTACCTTCGCTAGAGTGTGTCTGGAATATATAAGCTTTTCGTTGTGGAATCAGGCAGGCAAAGACTCGCCCATTGACCTTGATGGAGACGCCATAACTGACTGCATCCTGCGAAATCTTGTCGGGGTGCCAACTCCTGATTTCGGCCAAGAGGGCCGAGGCTTGGCACCGCAACGCATCATCCTTGATGTAGCCCAGGCGTTCGTTGGGTGTCTGGTCGTCGGGGGTGGCGGGGGCGTTGGGATGGGTTGCTCCGAGAAAATCGGGACAGGCTCATCCTGCCCATCAAACCTTATGCAGGTGAACGTGAACAGTGAGGGTTCGAGGCTGAGCCACCTACAACGACTGATAAGGGTCTGGGAATAACTTGGTGCGATAAAACGAACCTCTCGCTTCGCGTCTATCGAGTGCTCCTTGTAGAGGCGTGCATAGGTCTCAACGTGGGCTGAGACATAATCGTAGTAGTCAAGTCCCTGGAGTAACATTCCGTCGTCCTCGACGACTTTCAGTTCCGCCACAACAAGAGATTTGTCACTATCCACCATGAGAACGTCCAGCCGACCACGATCCGTTGTCTTCTGGTGATCGACGTAAACAAGTCCCTCTTCGATCATGCCCGTATATCTGCGGACGAGGTCTTCTAACTGCTGCTCCGAAACGTCGGCTTTCTGGTAGTTCACGGGCACTCTTTTCTGAGGTTAGGAAATCAGGGGGAAAAATCAGCGGCACCTTACGGGCTATTTCGTATCGAACGGTTCCAAAATGCGGATCAGTTCCATGTTCCCGGCGGGGAGCTTGATGTGCTCGCC
>JBEKCP010000650.1:0-3217 GCA_050014815.1 Thermoguttaceae bacterium
ACGCCCATGCCGCCGCGGCCGACCTCGCCCAACAACTCGTACGGGCCGAACGCCCGCGGCATCTCAGTAACTTCGGCGGTCGGGCTGGCGAGATGCCGCGGCATTCCCGCCCCGTCCGGTGGCTCGACGCTATCGGCCTCCGGCGGTCCGTCGGGGGCCAGGGCCGGCGGTGCCATGCCCTCCAGGGCCTCCAGGCACCGCAGCGCGGAGGCCAGCCCCGGCTCGGCGGCCAGCAGGGCCTCGCGGTCCGGCCGCTCGCCGGCCTGGAGCCGGGCCAGGTACTCGTCCAACAAGCGCAGCGCGCCTTCGTCGTCGGCAGGTTCCATAAGTTGTTAAGGCGCCTCCTCCGGGATCACTTCCTGGAGCTTCTTGATTGCCCGCATCCACAGCATCTGCACGGCCGGCCGGGAGCGGCCCATTCGCTCGGCGACTTCGGCAAACGGCAGCCGCTGGAGATTCCGGAGCATGATGACTTCCTGGTGGTCCGGCGCCAGTTCGGCCATGGCGGCGGCCAGGCGAAACTCGGTGTCGGCCCGCAGGAATTCCTGGCTCGGGGTCGCGGTGGGGGCGGCGGGCTCGGGCGGCCCGTGCCACGACGCGCTCCCGCCCGCCGTGGCGAACGAGACCTCGCGGCGGGCCTGCCGCTTGGCTGTCCCCTTGTACCGCCGCACGAAATCGGCCGCGTTGTGCGACAGGATCCGCCGCAGCCACGCCAGCCACTCCTGCTCCGACGAGCCGGCAAATCGCTCGAAGTCGCGAAACGCCTCCAGCATCGTCTCTTGAACCAGGTCGGAGGCATCCACCTTCATCCTCAGCGACGATTCGACCTGCGACCGGGCCACAAAGCCCAGGTACGTGCGGCACAGCGCGAAGAGCCGGTCCCGGGCCTGGTCATCGCCGCGCCGGGCCTCGCCAAGCAATGCGGAGACGTTTTCGACCTTGGAGTCGGCCATGGTGGCCTGAAGCTTTCTCCCCTCTCCCGTCGGGAGAGGGGCAGGGGGTGAGGGTGCCCCGCTCGCAGTCGCTGCCGCCCCATCAGTCTACTCCAACCACCCGGCTTGGCAACCGGGCCGTACTGCGCGGTGGGGTGCGCCGGATGAACTATCTGGAGAAGATGCCTCAGGAGCCGTTTCCAGGCAAGAGACCATGAGAACAATGATCCCCACCCCCCCTCATGGGGACATCGGGCCAATTTGCAAAAGCCCAGGTCTTGGGGCTCTCCGGGGGTTATAATCCGGCCGAAGGGGGCGATCCCCGCCCTTTCCGAAAAGTCTTTGTTGACTTCCCTACAGAGCCAATTCACAATCGTGCTGCCGCCGTTGGACTTGGTTCTCCGGCGTGCGCCGGTTCTTGAACCGTTACCGGAGAATACAAAGGAGAAACAAGACATGAGACGCCTTCTTGCGGTGTTGAGTGGCGTGGTGCTTGCGGCGCTGAGTTTGCCGGCCTCGGCCGCGGTGAAGTTGCCGCCGCTGCTGAGCGACCACATGGTGTTGCAGCGGGAGATGCCCGTGCCGGTCTGGGGCACGGCGACGGCGGGGGAGGCGGTGACCGTCAAGTTCCGCGACCAGGCGAAGACCGCCGCGGCCGGCCCCGACGGCCGGTGGTCGCTGAAACTCGACCCGCTGAAGGCCGGCGGACCGGACACGTTGACCGTGAATGAAGTCACCTTGACCGACGTGCTGGTCGGTGAAGTGTGGGTCGGGTCCGGCCAGTCGAACATGGAAATCGGCGTCGGCTCCTTCGTCAGGGGCGACCCGGTCCTGGCGCAGATGGCCGACGCAACGCACCCCCAGATTCGCTTGAGCCACCGGGGCGGGGCGTGGCTGACGGCCGAGCCGAAGAACAGCGGAAGGTTCAGCGCGCTCTTGTTCGCGTTCGGCGTTCGGCTGAACAAGGAGTTGAACGTGCCGGTCGGATTGATGGTCGGCGCGGTTAGCGGCTCGCCGGCGGGTCCGTGGCTGACGGACGAGATGCTGAAGGCCGACGCGCCATCGCAGGCGGTGTTGGCGAAGCCGGCCGAGGTCTACAAGTCGGGCGAGCAACAGAAGAAGTACGCCGACGCCCTGGCCGCGTGGGAACTCGCCGCCAAGGCCGCTCGCGAGAAGAAGCAGAGAGAACCCCGCAAGCCTGCGCCGCCCGTTGCGCCCGGCGAATGCCGCGCCGGGCTCGGCCGCCACTACGCCAGCCATATCCAGCCGATGGTCGGCTACGGCATCCGCGGCGTGCTCTGGGACCAGGGCGAAAGCGGCACCGCCATCGAATCGCTCGACGAGTATCACACGATGGGCGCGCTGATCCGCGGATGGCGCACGGCCTGGGGGCAAGGGGAGTTCCCGTTCATCTACATCCAGAAACCCAGCGGCGGCGGCTGCGCGTGGGACACCGCCAACCCGGTGACCGGCAAGGCCGAGGCGTTCGCGCCTTTGCCGGGCAAGGGGCCCGGCAACGATGGCGCGACGGTCGAGAACTTCATCCGCATCATGTCGTACCCCAATACCGCAATGGCCATCAGCAGCGACCTTGGCAGCGGTCTGCACCCGCCCAACAAGTCCGGCTACGGCCACCGGGCGGCGGACGTGGCGCTGGGAATGGCTTATGGGCGCAAGATCGAATACTACGGCCCGATCTACGCCTCGCACGTCATTGAAGACGGCAAGGTGCGCCTCAAGTTCACCCACGCGGGGCAGGGGTTGGCGCTCCGCAACGGCGAGAAACTCCAGGGTTTTGCCGTGGCGGGCGAGGACAAGGTATTCCAGTGGGCCGACGCCGTTATCGAAGGCGATACCGTGGTCGTGTCGAGCGCAAAAGTGCCGAAGCCGGTCGCCGTCCGTTACGCATGGTCCGGCAACCGGACCTGGGCCAACCTGTTCAACAAGGACGGGCTGCCGGCCGTCACCTTCCGCACCGACTCGTGGTAATTAGTTTCTGTTGCGGAAAGAGTAGGCTGGCTGGATTGTCGCCTTTCGCTCCGCGAAAGTAGCGGTTGCTCCACGCTACTTTCGCGGAGCGAAAGGCGACACAAGGCTTTCCGCAACAGCCCCCTCGGTTCCCGCCGACCGGAACAGTCGGCGAAGAGTGCGAGAAACGCCACGAGCTTCCTGCCCAACCCGGCAATCTGCGATAACGTCATCTTGACGGTCCTCCGTGAGTAGTCTTCCAGGACTCCTGAAAACACGCGGAGGATCGTCTTTTCTTGCTCCTATGGGAACCGCAA
>JBEKCP010000651.1:0-3204 GCA_050014815.1 Thermoguttaceae bacterium
AGAGGCGAACCTGCCGGAAAAAGGCTTCGTCGGCCAATGGTGCAAACACACCGCCGGCGCCGATTAGCCAGTCGTTGAAGTCCACAACGCCCACCGTGCCTTCATCGAACGTCAACTCAAGCCGGTGTGCGCCAAGAGGCCGTACGGCAACGACCCGCGGCGGTTTCTGCGGCCACTCGGGCTTTTTCATGGCAGACCCTCGATTGAACTGATGTCTCGGCCGGCTTGCGCCAAGTGCCAGTCGGCGAGCAACTCGTCACCATGCAATGCTGCCCACTCGATCACCATCGCCAGAATTCGCGGCGGTAAACGGCCCCGCAACAGACCGACGGGATCGATACGCACTTGTGCCTCGTCTGAGCCGTAGCGGGCGTGGAAATGAGGAGGCTGATGGTCCGCCCAGTACATACGAATGACGATTCCGTAGAACCGGCTGACCTCGGACATGTCCGCGCCTTCCCGCCTCTGTATTATAACCTAGCCAACTTTCGGTATGTAGAAGCCCCACATGCAGTTGGAAAACTCTCCGGCTGCAAAAACGACTCTCTTCTTCCCCATCTGTATTTCGTAGACGTGGAACGTAAAGCGCTGACCGTAGGCGGGATCGGTAACGGACGCTGTCTGCTCCCCCCTCGGGACCCAATGGTGGCTCCAGACATCGACGCCATCAATCGTAAGTGTCTGGCCGTCCACGCACGCGCCGACAAATTCCCATTGCGTCATACTTATCGCCCGCTTGATGGGGCAACTTGGAGAGGCCCGGGCCCTCGCCCTCACACGCCCGCCATGGCCTCGGCCTTGCGGGCGGCGATCACCTCCCGCTCGATGCTCGGCGGCAGGCGGCCATAGCGGACCAGCTCGAGGGTGAACGTCCCCTGCCCCTGCGTCATGCTCCGCAAGTCGGTCGAGTAGCCGAACGTCTCGGCCAGCGGCACTTCCCCCTCGATCCGCACGTTGGGACCGTCCATCTCCGTGCCGATCACCATCCCTCGCCGGGCGGTCAGGTTCCCCACGACCGAGCCCTGGAACTGCCCCGGGCACTCGATCTCGATCTTCATGACCGGCTCCAGGAGCACCGGCCGGGTCCGCGGAAAGTTCTCCCGCATCGCCGTCCGCGCGCAGGTCTGGAAGGCCAGGTCCGAGCTGTCGACCTCGTGATACGTGCCGTCTTCGACGATCACTTTCAGGCCGACGACCGGGTAGCCGGCCACCGGCCCCTTGTGGACGCTTTGCCGGAAACCCTTCTCGATGGCCGGGATGAACTGCTTGGGGATCCGCCCGCCGACGATCTCCTCTTCGAACACGAAAGGCTCCTCGGCGTCCTCGGGGAGCGGTTCCATGCGGCCGACGATGTGGGCGTATTGGCCGGACCCGCCCGTCTGCTTCCTGTGCCGCGTGTTGAACTCGCAGGGCTGCGTGGGGGCCTCGCGGTAATTCACCTTCGGGGCGCCCACCTCGACCTCGACCCGGAACTCCCGCCGGATCCGCTCGACGTAGATCTCCAGGTGCAGTTCGCCCATGCCGGCGATCAGGGTCTCGCCCGTCTCCTCGTCGGTCGTGATCCGCAGCGTCGGGTCCTCGCGCGAGAAGCGGTGCAGGGCCTTCGAGAGCCGGTCCGCGCCGTCGCGGTTGGCCGGCGCGATGGCCATCTTGATCACCGGCTCCGGCACGTACATGCTCTCCAGCGTGCAGTAGGGGTACTCGGAGGCGAACGTGTCGCCGCTGGCGGCCTCCAGTCCCAACACGGCCACGATGTCGCCGGCCGAGGCGCTTTCAACGTCCTCGCGCTGGTCGGCGTGCATCCGGACGATCCGGCTGAATCGCTCCTTGCGCCCGGTCCGCTGATTGTAATACGTGCCGCCCTTGGCGAAACTCCCCTGGTAGATCCGCATGAAGGTCAGCGTTCCGTACGGGTCCTCGACCATCTTGAACGCCATAGCCACGGTCGGCTTCGCCGGGTCGGCCGCCAGCGGCACCTCCTTGTGCGGATCGCGATGCCCGCGGGCCACCACCGGGCAGTCCAGCGGCGAGGGCAAGTAGCGGACCACCGCGTCCAAGAGCGGCTGCACGCCCTTGTTCCGATACGCCGACCCGAGGAGCACCGGCGTGAGCTGCTGGCTGAGCGTCGCCTGGCGGATCACGCCGTCGATGAGCGCCAGCGGCACCGATTGCTCGGTCAGGAGCAACTCCAGTATCTCGTCGCTGTAGATCGACAGGGCCTCCAGCAGGTGCTGCCGGGCCCGCTCCACCTCTCCGGCCATCTCTGAGGGGACGCCCTCGCGGCGGACCGTCTCGCCGTTGGCCCCGTCGAAGTAGAGGGCCTCCCGCCGAACGAGGTCCACGACCCCCTGGAAGTCCGCCTCGCTGCCGATGGGCAACTGCAAGAGCACGGCGTCGCAGCCGAGTTTCCCCCGAAGCTGCTCGACCACCTTGTGCGGGTTGCCGCCGGTGCGGTCCATCTTGTTGATGAAGGCCAGCCGCGGGACGCGGTACCGCCGCATCTGGCGGTCGATCGTCAGCGACTGGGCCTGGACGCCGCCCACCGCGCAGAGCACGAGGATCGCGCCGTCCAACACGCGGAGGCTCCGCTCGACCTCGACGGTGAAATCGACGTGGCCGGGCGTGTCGATCAGGTTGATCAGGGCGTCCTGCCACCGGACCGAGGTGGCGGCGCTGGTGATGGTGATGCCCCGCTCCTTCTCGAGGTCCATGTGGTCCATAGTGGCGCCGGACCCGTCGCCGTGGACCTCCTGCATCCGGTGGATGCGGCCCGTGTAGTACAAGATCCGCTCGCTGAGCGTGGTCTTGCCCGAGTCGATGTGGGCCGAGATTCCAATGTTGCGAAGCTTGCTGAGATCCATAGTCAAACACGCCGCCGGCACGCGCGCAGGTCGCCAGAACGCACAAGAATCCCTTATTATACCGTGCCGGCGGGCACGACGCAACCCTACCGTATTCCTCACGCTCCGCGTGAGGCCGTGCGGCAGAACCTCACGCGGAGCGTGAGGAATACTAAGCTAAGAAACGCGACACTAATTCCGGGCCCCCTGACGAAGTGTTCCAAGATCAACTGCGGCGTCAATGATCTTTCGTCTTTGCCGCCGGAGCGTCCTTGGCAGCGTCCTTGGCTTTGCCCTTGCCGTTGCCGGCCGCGGCCCCGGAGTCGGAGCCGGCGCCGGAGGCGGCCGGCGCGTTGGATTTGTC
>JBEKCP010000652.1:0-3194 GCA_050014815.1 Thermoguttaceae bacterium
CAGGCAGGCCAGTCCCGGGTCAACGCCACGCTCGGCGGCCTGTCGAGCGTTGCACCGCTGCTGATCGACATTGGCGGGACCATCATTCCATCGACCACACTCCTGGTTGCCGTGCCCAATCCGATGGGCGTTTGGACGGGGCAGACGACCCGGTTCGGGAGCGTTCGGATCGACCCGGCCAACGGCAGCACCCCCTTCCCGGTGGCCTACAGGCTGGTTGCGCCGGACGGGCAGGGAATCGTCAAGGTGGACGGCGAGAACAACGTAACCGGCTTGGCCCCGGGCACGACCCAGGTGACGGTAATCGCGACCGACCCGAAGTACCAGGGCCTTTCCAGGCAGGTGACGGTCGAGGTGGGCACCCCCGATTCGCTAAGCTTCGATCCGCCGCAACTGAGCCTGGGCGTGGGAGAGGTGAGCCAGCTCATCAGGGTTCTGGACAGCAGCAGAATCGCCGTCCCCGCCCTGGTCGAGACCACCAACCCGAGCATCGTGGACCGGGTGCCCTCTTCGCCGGGCTGTTTTGTCGGCAAGGCCCTGGGGCAGACCGACCTGAAGGCAACCTACCGCGGCAAGGAGGTGTCGATGACGGTCTCCGTCACGGGGAAGCGGTTCCAGGGGGTCAAGACCACGGTAAACAAGGGCCAGGACGATTTTACCGCGGAGATCGAGGTACTAGCGGCCGAGTCGGAAGGGGAGTTAGAATATAGAGTTTACAGAGCAGGTGGAACCCCGGAGGAGAACTGGGTGCCCAACCAGCCGGACGCGGGGGGCCGCAAGGTCACTCTCCGCAGCCCGCCGATCCCCTACGGCAAGGCCAACGAGGTCTATCCCCTGGTCGTGGAGGCGCGGGACAAGGCCGGCAAGTCGGTCGAGCAGTTCCCTCTGGCCTTGGAATCCAGCATAGTGATTCAGGCGCGGGACAAAAAGTAACCGAAGGACGTGAAGAAGCGACATGGCATTTCCAGATGAACGCGATCGGAACTTGATTCGGCGGGCGGAGCAGGTGGAGCACCTGGCGACCGATCTGTGCGATTGGCTGTCGGAGTACAACCCGACGCGGAGACAGACCGAGCTGGTGCCGGTGGCCGAGAGCGACGAGTTCGAGGTCTTGCAGTTGCGGCGTCTGGCCGGCAGTCTGTACACGTCGGCGAAGGTGCCGGTGGCGGCGGCGGCCTACGGGGCCTCGCAGGTCGGCAAGAGCCTTTTCATGGGGCAGGTGCTCCGCCCGGTCAGCGAGAACTATTGCCCCATCGGCGGCGACGAGACGCTCGGCGAGCCCGCCTATTACAAGAACCTCTCGTTCGACAACGACCTGAACCCGCAGTGCGGCTCGCAGGAGGCCACGGCCCTGGTCACGCGGTTCACCACGAAGGACCGCATCGGGGCGGGCGTGTCGCCGAACTTCCCCGTGATGGTCCGCGCGCTAAGGCGGGCGGAGTGGCTCCGCGTGATGGCCCGCGGCTTCCACGCCGAGTGCAAGACGCCCGCCAAGACCTGGCAGCAGAGCGAGCTCGAGGAACTCTTCGAGGACCTGTTCCGCCGGTATCCCGGCGCCGACGTCGACCGCCGGTGGCGGATGGACTTGTTGGACGCGTTTTCGTACATGCGGGCGGTCGACCGCCGCGGCTTCCAGGCGACCGAGGCGGTGATCAACGGCCTCTTGAGCCGCTACCCGCTGACCGAAGAGGGCTACGTGGCCACGGCCGCCGCGCTGTTCTGGGACAGTTGGGACTCGCTGACGACCCTCTTCGTCCGCATCGCCGCCTTCCTGAAGCGGATTACGCTGGGCGAACACGATCCGGCCATCTTCACCCACTGGGCCGGCGTGCGGTTCCTCCTGGACAGCCAGCGGTCGAAGGTCTACGAGCGGCCCAACTCGCTGATCTGGAACCGCGTCGCCTGGAACGACCTGTACCTGGCGCCCAAGGAAAAATACTACGTGCTGGACTACCGGCCCGGCAGCGGCGCGGGCACCGAGGAGCTGGAGACCATCCAGGCCGGCATGCTCGAGCTGGTCATTCCGGTGCTGCCCCACCGCCTGAGCGACGACTGGCGGAAGGTGATCGAGCAGATGGACTTTCTCGACGTGCCGGGGATGCGGGCCGTGCGGACCGGCATCGAGCAGGGCAAGCGGACCGAGGCCAAGACGCTCGAGGAGCAGATGGAGATCGTCAAGCGCGGCAAGGTCTCCTACCTCTTCGAGCGCTACGTCGACGAGCTGCAGATCCAGACCCTCTTCCTCCTCCTGCGCGGCGGCAACCTCGAAGTCAAGGCGCAGATGAAGTACCACGTCGAGAAGTGGGGCCGCGCCCGCTACGGCGAAAAAATCTGGCCCTGCAAAGTCCAGGACGACATCCCCGCGCTGTTTGTCGGCATGACGGGCCTCGACGAGGAGTTCCGCAACCGCGAGATCTACGCCGAGAAGATCCTCTACGACACGCGCCTCAACTCGCTCCTGGACACGCTCGGCAGCGTGCTCACCGATTTCGGCGGCAAGGGGAAGCCCTTCACCAATGTCTACCCCATCCGCTACCCCGGCACCTGGGACACCGACGTGGAGCAGCGCTCGAAAGAGGACCCGGAGAAGTGGACCCGCGCCCGCAAAGCCTTCCTCGAATCCGAGATGGTCAAGCTCTACGTCCGCGACGCGGCGCTCCGCTGGGACACGGCGATGAAGGACGGCGACGGCGGGCAGTCGCTCATCTCCGGCGGCATCCGCGCCGTCACCAGCGCCGACGCCAAGCAGGACCAGCTCCAGAAGGAGATCCTCGACGTCCAGAACCGCCTCTTGCAGCACTCCCGCGGCTGGGTCGTCGACCCCGACACCAACCTCGACCGCGAGAAGCGCCTCATGGCCGCCAAGAAGGTCCTCGAGTGGCTCACCTCCGACGAGCAGGCGGTGTACCAGCGGGTCCACGCCCTGCAGGAGTCGCTCTGCGTGGCCGAGGGCGAGGAACTCCAGATCGCCGACTCCGCCGACACGCAGAGCCGCCGCCACGGCGATTCCCTGGTCCGCCAGGTCAAGAGTTTCCTGCAGGAGTGGGCGACCGTGGCGGTCCCCAAGCGATGGGAAGCCTTCTGCAACGACCACAAGGAGGGCGAGCCCTGGCTGGACCCCAACGACATGAACGCCTTTACCCGCTACCTCCGCGACTACCTCCTCACCGACGGGGTCTTCGAGAAGCTCGTCG
>JBEKCP010000653.1:0-3183 GCA_050014815.1 Thermoguttaceae bacterium
ACAAGTGGGTCCACATCCGCTTCAATCGCGGCATCGAGTATTCCAACTGCGCCAGCTCGACGGCGAGCCGGGCCTCGTGGGTCCGGGCGCGGCTGGCGAAGATGTCCAGGATGAGCTCGGTGCGGTCCACCACCTTGACGCCGGTCGCACGCTCGAGATTCCTGGTCTGGCCGGGGCTCAGGTCGTTGTCGAAGAGGATGACGTCCGCCTCGGCCCGCGCCGCCGCGGCGCCAAGCTCCTGGACCTTGCCGGCGCCGAGATAGGTGGCGGCGTCGGGCGCTTCGCGGCGCTGGGTCATCTCGCCCACGATTCGGGTCCCGGCGGCCTCCGCCAGCCCCTTGAGCTCCTCCAGCGGGGCCCGTTCCACGGCGCGGTCTCCCATCAGCACGCCGACAAGAATGGCCGCCTCGCTGACGACGGTCTCGGTGCGGATCGTCTCTTTCACGACGGGCAGGGTCCTCCAGGGGCTTACTTCGGCCGCTGGTTCAATTATAGCGGATCTTCTGGATATTGACAGGGCGAAGGATGTACGGTTCTACGGATATTGACAGGGCGAACGAGCGCAAGATAATAGTATTGCTGTCCAAAAGGGAGCCAGCCGTGAAGCCCACTCGCCAACTCGGGGATCAGTTGTACCGGGAGGAGGTTCTCGCCGCTCGGGCGATGAAACCAGAGGATAAACTCCTTTCGGGACCGCGGCTTTTCGATTTTGCCTGCCGGATCGCGATGGACGGAATCCGGCACCAGTTTCCCGGCGCGGATGACGGGCGGGTCAGGGAGATCCTCGCCCAGCGGGTGGCCCTGGGGTGTCGCCTGGAGCGGCCAACGTGAACAGCGACCAAGCTACCGCCACAGTCATTGATGCCCTGAACGCCCTCGGTGTTCCGTACATGCTGGTGGGGTCGCTATCAAGCAGCCTCCACGGCATCCCCCGGTCGACCCGCGATGCGGATTTCGTCGTGCGAGTTTCCCCAGGCCAAATCGGCAATCTGGTTGCACGACTTGGCCCGCAGTTTCGTCTTGATCCGCAAGTCTCTTTCGAGACGGTGACCGGCACGACGCGGTACATCCTCGCGCCGGTCGATATCCCTTATCGCATCGAATTATTCTGCCTCAGTGACGATCCGTTCGATCAGGAGCGTTTCGCGCGCCGCCAGACCTGTCCGCTGCTTGGGCGGCAGGCTTTCGTGTCTACGCCGGAAGACGTGATTATCGTCAAGCTGCGTTGGGCCAACGAGTTGAACCGGTCAAAAGACCTGGAAGACGCCAGGGGCGTCATTGCAGTCCAGGCCGATCGCCTGGACTGGGAGTACATCGACCGCTGGTGCCGGCTTCACGGCACGCGAGAAGTGCTCGAAAGGCTCCGCGACACAATGCCGCCGCCCTGAAGTCGAAGGTGCGGCAAGAATCCTTGGTGGCCGCCACCATGTAGCCGGCACACTCCGTGTGCCGGATTCCACACACGGAGTGTGCGAACTACATGCCAGGATCGCCCGGCTTACTCGCCCTCCCAGAGTTCCTCTTGCCCGCCCAGCAGGTGGCAATAGCTCTCGTACCGCCGCTGGTCGAGCCGGCCGTCGGCCACGGCGTCCTTGACGGCGCACGGGTCCTCGTGCGTGTGGGTACAGTTGGGGAAGTGGCAAAGGCTGACGTACGGCCGCAGGTCGCGGAAGTAGCCGGCCACCTCCTCGGGGATGACGTCCCAGAGCTTGAACTGCCGCATGCCCGGCGTGTCGACTACGTAACCCCCGCAGGCCAGCGGGAGGAGCCGGGCGAGGGTGGTCGTGTGCCGCCCTTTTTCGGTGTCCGGGCTGACCTGGTTGACGCGGAGGAGCAAGGTCGGGTCCACCACGTTCAGGAGCGAGGACTTTCCCACCCCGCTCTGCCCGGCCAGCACGCTCTCGCGGCCCGCCAGGACGCGGCGGAATCGATCGATGCCAAACCCCGTCTTCGCACTCAGCAACAGCACCTGGTATCCCATGCGACTGTAAACGCCCACCAGCGGCTCGACCTCGGACGGGTCGATCAGGTCGATCTTGTTGATGCAGATGACCGGCCGCACTTCGCCCTTCTCGGCGGCCACCAGGAGCCGGTCGATGAGGTTGGGCTTCAGCCGGGGCTCCAGGACGCTGGCCACGATGAGCACCTGGTCGATGTTGGTCACCAGGACGTGCCGGCGGCCGCGGGCCGACCGCGAGATCGTGCCGTGCCGCGGCTCGACGCGCTCGATGAATCCCTCCCTCGACCGGCTGTCTTCGATTCCGCGGAACAGCACCTGGTCGCCCGCCGCCACCACGTTGCGTTGTTCGGTGATCAGCGTTTTCAGCAGCCGCCGCGTGGCACACTGGTAGATCTGGCCGTCCTCGGCCAGCACGGCGCTGGCGAGCCCATAAACGGAGAGGACCCGCCCTCGGCGGCAGACGGTCTCGTCGACCTCCAGCCGCATCTGGAAAGGCGATTGCCCGGCCGTCTCCTGGGACTGCTCGCCGGCGGTCCAGACCGTTCTGTGCCGGGTCAGGTCTCCCTTGCCGCTGAGGCGCTCGCCCGACTCGGGGGTCTGGTCCTGGAACTTGGCGTCGCCGAACCGCCGGGTCCAGTCGGTCTTCCGCGTCCGGGAGCCGCGATTCTTGCGGAACTCGGCACGGATCTTCTTCTTCCTCGGCATATTACTCGACCGGCCGGGTCCGAGGCTGCGGGAACTTCAACAGGCCCGGCTCGTCCCTGGTGATATCGTAACGCGGCGCCTCGTCCGGGTCGGGGGCAGGTGGGACCTTGGCCACCCGCTGATGTTCCAATCCGGCCCGCTCCAACAGGCTCTTTCCGAAGATTGCGGACTCGGACACGTCGGGCGGAGGCGGACCCACGGCCCCCAGATCGACCGGCGCATACCGGATCTCGTAACTGTGCTTCGCAATCGACAGGATGTCGCCCGGATCGAGCCGCTTCTCCGGAACCCGCACCCCGTTCACCTTCAGCCCGTTGCGGCTGCCCAGGTCGCGAACGTACCAGAACCCGCCGTTGACGGTCAACTGGCAATGATGGGCCGAAACGTTCGAGAACCGCAGGACGATGTCGCAGCTTTCCCGCCGCCCCACGAGCAGGCTCTTCTTGAGCAGGGGGATGGGGTCTCCTCCGCCCACCGGAATCAAGTCACCGTACATGTCCGCCCTTTCGCAGGATCCT
>JBEKCP010000654.1:0-3598 GCA_050014815.1 Thermoguttaceae bacterium
GCCGGGGGTGAGGGCGCGCCCGCGCCGTCCCTCCCCTCTCCCCTTGGGAGAGGGGCCGGGGGTGAGGGCCAGGCCGAGTCCCAGACCACGGCCTTGCACGCCAATCCCCAATCCCTAATCCCTAATCCCCCTGGCCAACCCGCCCCCCAAACCATCTCCCTCTACGCCGATTGGCCCATCTTCAACCAGCAGGACTACCGCGACGGGGTCTTCGGGACCTATTGGCGCGATGTGGCCCAGAAGGCCGAAGGAGATTCCGCGCCGAGCGGTCTGCGGGACGCCGGCCGCCCGCGAATCGACGTCCTCCAAGGGGCCGATCAGAAGCTCTACGTTCGCACCTGGCGGGCCGGGAAACTCGAACCCCCCGTGCCGCTGCCGATCGACGGCAGCCCCTGGGAAGCCTTCGCGGGGACTCCTGATGCGGTCCCGCTGGCAGTCGAGCAGTTCATTCCTGCCGAGAAGCCGGACGTGTTGCCCTCGCCGCTGGGACCCGAGAAAAAGGCCCACAAGCGAGGCCCTCAGCGGCAGGCAGCCCGGGTGCGGCTGACCGTCGACGGCGTCGAGGAGGAGTTCTGGTTGTGTACCAACTGGGAGGAGCCGCTGGAGAAGCTGACGGCCCCGAACGTGAACCTGCGGCACGTAGTCCAGGGGAAGGGCCGAAGCGTGGCCGTGGCGCTCCGCCAGGACGCGATCGATCTGGGACTGGACGTTCGCTTGCACCAGTTCCGGCGGGTCCTCTATCCGGGCACGGACGAGGCATCTCAGTACTACAGCCGCGTCGATGTCGTCGATCGGCCGGCGGGAAAGCCCGTCGAGTACCGGGGAGAACGCCTGTCGGACCAGAAGATCGCCATGAACAGTCCGCTGGACTTCGTTTCGCCGCACCCAGAAGCGGATACCCGGCAAGAGAGTTCCTCCGGCCACGCCTATCGCCTCTTCCAGTCCAGCTTCCAGGGGCCGCAACCTCCGGACAAGTTCGGCCTCGATCGGAAAGACGACGAGGACCTGGTGTATATTTCGTACTTGAGCGTGGCGTCCGATCCGGGCCGGGGGCTGAAGTACGCCGGCTGCATCCTGATCGTCGCCGGGGTCTTCCTCCGCTATTTCGTGCGGATCAAAGGACTATTATGTCTCGCCGCGCTATGTGTGCCACTGCTTGGAACAAGCAGTGCCTTGGCCGGGGAGACACTGCTTCTGCGAAGCAGTGGCACACCGGCCGCGGATTCCCCGACGCTCGACTGGTCTGCGTGGCAGCGGCTGCCCGTCTTCTACAAGGGACGGGTCATGCCGCTGGATTCGTTTGCCCGGGCGGCGGTCAAGGAGATTTGCGGCACGTCGGACCCGACGAAGAGCCTGCCGGACAGGCTCCGCGGCCCGGCGACGCCGCCGCGCGATGCCTCGCAGCTCTTGTTCGCCTGGCTGGCCGAGCCCGAGGTGTGGGAGGGCATTGCATTCTTGCCGGCGGACGATGAGGACCTCCGCCGGGAACTCCTGGAGGTGCCGGACCGGGATGAAGACGGCCGGCCGCTGCGGTACGTCTCGCCCCGTCAAGTCGCCGCGGCGGAGAAATTCCGCCAGCGCCTCGTGCAACTCGACCAGCGGCGGGACATGGCGGGCCACGACGGCGGACCGTTCCAACTGTCTCGCCTTGACCAGAAAGTCAACAATCTTTATCAGGCCTATGCGACCTATCGGCAGTTGACGTTCGACCCGCTTAGACCCGTCGAGGGGCGAAACCGCTTCCTCGGGAAGCTCGGCCCGGCCCTCCAGGCATGGAACGAAATCCAGGACCACTTGCTGAAGCCGCCGCTGGGGGGCGAAAAAACGGAGTTCGGCAAGCTGGCGCAACAGGCGGCCGACTCCGCGCAGAAACTCACCGCCCTGGCCGACCGACAACCCGCCCCGCCCCTGGCCGAGATCGGGCCGCCGATGGCCGCCCTGGAGGCCGCGATCCGCCAGTTGGCCGCACGCATGGCCGATCTCCACGCCCGCGGCCGGGGCACCCGGTACTCCGGGTCCGTTCCGGAGTCGGTGGAAGAAAAGGCCGACGTCCGCCGGGCCCGGGCCTTGCTGGAAATGATGGCCGGCCACACCGGCGAGGTGGCGCGATTGGTCGCCGAGGCCCGGGCCGCCCTGTACGACGACGGCCTGGCCCTGCGGCTCCTGCCGTCGATGGACCCCGCCACGCTGGAGGCGGACCGCTACCGCAACGACGACCAGCCGTGGCTCGCCGCGCAGATGGTGCTCCTGGCCCCGGAAGACATGCTCGCCCGCTATCCCCAAGCGGCGCTCAAGGAGGTCCGCCAGGCGTATCAGGAGGCGGTCGCCGAGTACCGCCGGCCCGAAACCGCCGAGAGGCCCGAGCGGTTCGCCGCCGCGATCGAGCGATTCGCCGCGGCCCTGCGGGAGATGGGCCTTTCGATCGAGCCCGATCGCCGGAATCTTCCTATCCGCGAAAGGGAGTACGAGGTCCTCGACGCCACCGCCTACCCGCCCGCCGGCTCGACCGACCTGGAGGTCCTCTACAACCACCTCGATCCGTTCTTCTGGTCGGCGATCGTCTGCGCCGCGGCCGCCGTCTGCCTCTGCATCTCGTTTGGGCCCTTGCGGAAGCCGATGTTCTGGTCGGCCGTGGCCCTGGCAGCCGCCGTCGAGGCCCTGATCCTGACGGGCTTGCTCCTCCGCGGCTGGATCACCGGCTGGGTCCCCCTGACCGGCATGTTCGAGACGATCGTCTTCGTGGCGATGTGTCTGGTGGCGACCGGCATCGCGCTGACGCTCTTGCCGCCGCGCGAGATATACGCCCGGCGGCCCGTGCTCGGCGTAGGGCTCCTCCTGGCGCTGGCGGCCTTGACGGCGGCCTATCTCGTCCCCGCGTTCCACAGGGAGATCGACCTGGTGAAGGCCGTCCTGCGGAGCAATTACTGGCTGGCCATCCACGTCACGACGATCGTGGCGGCCTACGGCGAGGCGGCCATGGCTTGTGGCCTGGGCATGAGCGCGATCTTGTGTTACCTCTTCGGCCGTTACGGGGAGAGGGGTCAGGTGTCAGGTGTCAGGGGTCAGGAAGCAAGAAAGGCAATAGCCGCGGATGAATATCCGCGGGGGCGGCGAACCCCGCCGGCGATCTGCGCCATCCTCGGCCCGATGATCTACCGGCTCCTCTCGGGACCATCCTGGGCGGCATGTGGGCGGACGTCTCCTGGGGCCGGTTCTGGGGCTGGGACCCGAAGGAGGTCTGGGCCCTCGTCTCCCTGTTGGTCTACATGATCATTCTGCATTGCCGGCACGTCGGCTGGGCCAGCCATTTCAACCTGGCCGCAGGTTCGGTGCTCGGGTTCATCGTTATCCTCTGGACCTGGTACGGCGTGAACTACGTAATGCAGGCCGGGAAGCATTCCTACGGCCAGGGCGCCGCCACCGGCCAATGGGAAATGTTTGGGGGCTTGGCCGTCATCCTGGTGCTCCTGGCCGCCGCCGCCGTGCGGTACGGGAGGGAACGGGGGGCAGGGGATTTAGGGATTTAGGGATTTAGGGATTTAAGGATTTAGGGATTTAAGGATTTAGGGATTTAAGGATTTAGGGATTTAGGGATTTG
>JBEKCP010000655.1:0-3164 GCA_050014815.1 Thermoguttaceae bacterium
AATTCGCACGGCGTTCGGGTTTCGGGCCGCGTTTCTGCGGTTGAGGCCGCGAGCGAGCGTCGCGCACCGCGCGGCCCGAAGGCCCTGAACGCCCCGGGGTTCGCGCCGGGCATTTTGATCTCCGTGTCTGTGGTCCAAGCCGCATTTTGCGCGTTCTTCGGCAAGTTTGCAAGAGCCCAGTCAGAATTGGCCATGTATCCCGGAACCCCCCGGAAGCCTGCCCCGGAACTCTCCTTGGGGCTTGACGCCACTACATCGGACGCCTATGGTAGAGTTAGGGAATCATTGACACTGCGGCAAAGGTTTCAGGCCATGCCCATTTTGGAAGTCAGCGACGACGGTGTCCTGCGCGTGCCCGGCGAGCTGTTGGCAGGTGCTCGGCCGCACGCCCAATTCGAGTTGGATGTCTTGGGCGACCTGGTGCTGCTTCGCCCGGCTGGCACCACGGGCGCCCTTTGGCGGCAGGCCACGCCCATAGAGCGGGCGGAGGCCTTCGAGCGTTGGGCGGCCACGTCGCCGCCGGACACACCCGACCTTCCGGCCGAGTCCCTCCGCCGCGAGGGCATTTACGAGTAATGGCCCCGTCCCTCAGGGCAAGCCACGGACGACACCGCGGCTGGTTCAAGTTGCACTCTGTTAGGGTCGTTCACGACCCTTTCCGCCGAAGGCGGTGCTAGGCCCGGCGTTCACGCCGGGTAAGCGGGGCCGTGCGCGGCTCCCTCCCCTCTCCCGTGTCCGCCGCCTTCGGCGGCGGACACGGGAGAGGAGAGGGGAAAAAATCGCGAAAACGGCCTTTCGACCCGTGCTAAAGCACGGGCCTAATACGCCTCCGGCGAAAATGCCCGTGAACGGGCATGCAAATACCCGAATACGTCATCGCGCGGCAAAACAGAGATCGCGAAGTGCAACTCGCATTCCATCGCGCCTGGTTCTCGGGGGCCCGATTGACGGTTTCCCCCCGCGCCGGCAATAATAGGTCGTTGTGAACCCCGTGACAAGTTGGATGGTCCGATGACAGACAGCACCGCCAGGGTCGCCATTATCGGGTTCGGCACGATCGGCTCGGGCGTTGCCCGGATGCTCCTGGAGCACGGCGACCGGCTTGCCCGGCACGCGGGGCGGCCGGTCGAGCTGGTCCAGGTGGTCGATCCCGACCTCACCAGGCCGCGGAACGTGGCCTTGCCGCCGGGGATGTTGACCCGCGACCTCTCGAAGGTGCTCCAGAACGGCGAGATCACGGCCGTGGTCCAGACCATCGGGGGACTGGAGCCCGACCGCTCGATCATGCTCTCCGTGCTGGAGAGCGGCAAAGACGTGATTACGGCGAACAAGGCATTGCTGGCGGAGCACGGGCCGGAGGTGTTCCAGCGGGCCCGGCAGTTGGGCCGCTCGATCGCGTTCGAGGCGGCGGTTGCCGGCGGGATCCCCATCATCGCCGCCATCAACCAGTGTTTCACGGCCAACCAGATCCAATCGATCCACGCCATCCTCAACGGCACCAGCAATTTCATCCTCACCCAGATGGAGGACCAGGACGCCCAGTACGGCGATGCCGTGGCCGAGGCCCAGCAGTTGGGCTACGCCGAGGCCAACCCGGCCATGGATGTCAACGGCAGCGATGCTGCCCAGAAACTGGCCATCCTCGCCCACCTGGCGTTCGGCGCCCGGGTCGATTGGAAGGACATCCCGCGGACCGGCATCGACAAGGTGGACGTGGCCGACATGCGCTACGCGAAGGAACTGGGCTACAGCATCAAGCTCCTGGCCGTGGCGGAGCTGGTGCCCGAAGGGCTCGAATTGCACGTCTCGCCGACGCTGGTGCGGCACCGCTCGCCGCTGGCACAGGTCCGCGGGGCCTACAACGCCATTCGGGTCGTGGGGGACGCGGTCGGTCGGGTGTTCTTCCACGGCCTGGGCGCCGGGCAGATGCCCACCGCCAGCGCCTGCGTGGCCGACCTGATCGATACGATCGTAGGGCGGGCGGCCATTACGTTCCGGACGTTGGAGTTGTGGTCCGATCGTCGCGAGCCGCCCGTGGCGGCGCGGGATCCGGCGACGGTGCCCGGCCGTTTCTATCTCCGCTTCAACGTGGACGATCGGCCGGGCGTCATGGCGGAGATTGCCGGCGTGCTGGGCCGCCACAAGATTTCGATCGCCAGCGTGATTCAGCATGAGACGGATGAAGAGTCCGAGGGCGTCGTTCCGCTGGTGATTATGACCCACACTGCCGCCGAGGGCGCCATGCGGAAGGCCATGGAAACGATCAATTGCCTGGCCTCCGTACACCCGGCGAGCATCCGGATGCGGGTCAGGGATTAGGGATTGGGGATTGGGGGTTGGGAATTGGGGATTGGAGGAGCCGGGCGCGGCAAGCGATCGCGGAGTCCCATGAAAAAGGAAGAGATCCTCGACCTGATCCGGCAGACCGCCAAGGAGAACGGCGGCAAGCCGCTCGGGGTGCGCAAGTTCGAATCCGTGACGGGGATTGGGGAGTCCGTGTGGGGCGAGCACTGGGCTCGTTTTAGCGGTGCCCAGCGCGAGGCTCGCTGCACCCCAAACCAAATGTCGGTCGCCTACACTGCCGAAGATCTTCTTGAGGCGTATGTCGGGTTGGCACGCGAACTAGAGGTTAACCGGCTGCCCACTGAGAGCGAACTCCGGCTCAAACGCCGCCAAGATTCAGAATTCCCTTGTGAAAAAGTCTTCCGGAGTCTTGGAGACAAGGCAACGCTGGTCGCGCGGCTGCTTGTTTTTTGTCAAGGGCGCGACGGATACGAGGATATCGTCCAGCTCTGCGAGTCCTACGTCGCTAAGCCCCAGCGAGAACCCGGCGAGTCTAATAGGCCCCGGGAGGCCGAAATCGGATTCGTTTACCTTCTGAAGTCGGGGCGTTTCTACTACGTTGGAAAGACCAACCACACGGGGCGTCGCGAGTACGAGCGCCGCGTTCGGCGCCCGGAGTCGGTCGAGCGGGTCCATGAAATCCAAACCGTCGATCCAGATGGCGTCGAGGCCTATTGGCACAAGCGTTTTGAGAGCGAACGAGTCGAAAGGCGCCGGCGTTCGTGGTATAAGCTTTCGGCAGCCCAGGTCGCCGAGTTCAAGAGATGGGTCAGGATCGCATGAGGCGTCGCGCTTTCCCCAATGCCTAATCCCTAATCCCC
>JBEKCP010000656.1:0-3160 GCA_050014815.1 Thermoguttaceae bacterium
TGCCGTGGTAACAGAAGACCGATAGGGCGATGGAGCCCGCCAGCACGACCGTGATCATCACGGCCGATTCATACCCGACGGCAAGGCCCTGGATGATGTTCGTGGCGTGGCCCGTCTGGCAGGCGCGCGCCAGGCTCTTCACCGGGTTATGCGAAGTGTGGGTGTAGTAGCTCGTGAGCTTGTTCAGCACGATGGCCAGGACGATTCCGATGAAGCAGGTGATGATCGGCCGCACGTCGGCCCCCGCGACCATGTACCACTGGTTGAGGTTGAGTACCCCGTCCTTCAGGAAGCCGGCGACCGCCTGCGGATACATCTGGAAGTAGGCCGCGTCGAACCTCAGGTAGGCGAATCCGAGGGCCACGAAACCGACGACGGAGATCACCGAGCCGATCCAGAACCCCCGGTGCACGCTCTTCAGGGCGGTGTCCGAGGTGTCGTGGGCGCCGGCCTTCACCGTGTACGTGCTGATGATCGAGCCCAAGACGCCGATGCCGCGGACCAGCAGCGGGAAGATCACGCCCTTGTGCCCGAAACTGGCCATGCCGAGGATCATGGCGGCGACGATGGTCACTTCGTAGCTTTCGAAGATGTCGGCGGCCATGCCGGCGCAGTCGCCGACGTTGTCGCCCACGTTGTCGGCGATCGTGGCGGCGTTGCGGGGGTCGTCCTCGGGGATGCCCGCCTCGACCTTGCCCACCAGGTCCGCGCCGACGTCGGCCGCCTTCGTGTAAATGCCGCCGCCGACACGCATGAAGAGGGCCAGCAGCGTCCCGCCGAACCCGAAGCCCAACAGGGCCTCGTAGGCATGCTCGCCGTAAACGAGGAAGATGCAGGTGCCGCCCAACAGTCCCAGCCCGTCCGTCAACATGCCGGTGATCGTGCCGGTGCGATATCCCAACTGCATGGCCTCGCCGTAGCTGTGGCGGGCGGCGGCGGCCACGCGGAGGTTGCCGGTCGTGGCCAGCCGCATGCCGACGAAGCCGACCAGCCAACTGAATACGGAGCCCATCAGGAATGCACCCGCACGGCCGTAGGCGAACTCAACGTCTTTGTAATCGCCGGTGAACGGGTTGCATTTCGTAAAGAACAGTGCGATCGTAAGGATGATGATCAGGGGCCCGATCTTGCGGAACTGGGCAGCCAGATAAGCATTGGCCCCTTCGCGGACCGCCCGGGCAATCTCTTGCATCCGCGGCGTGCCCTGGTCGGCACGCTTGACCTGGCCGACCAGCATGGCGGCGTAAGCGAGCCCAGCGAAGGCGACGATCAATATGGCGAAGAGCGACGCCCGTTCGGCCAGGGAGAACTTTTCCGTGTTGTACAGCGGCTCGAGGAAGTGGAAATCTCCTTTGCCGCCCTTCTCGACCGCCGGTGCGGCGGCGTCAGCCGATGCAACGGCCGGGTCCGCCGCCATCGCGGGATGGTACATCGACACCCACCAGGCACACGCCAACATGCCAACCGCCATCAACAGCACGACGGCATAGGGCACGCTACCTCGGGGCTTCCGCCCCAGCCTATAACCCATGTCCTTGGACTTGGAGACTCTGCTCATAACCATTGGCTCCTCTCGTGAAAGACGACGAACCGTGGGGACTGTCCCGCTTTTCGCGGGCACCCGGGCACCATGCGAAGCATGGTCGGGCATGGTCGCGAAAATGGGACTGTCCCCTTTGACCACGCAAAGCCCGGAAGTTTACCTTGCCCGGCACCGCGGAGCAAGGGGGGGACTCTCTCGGGGCGGGTTTTGGTGGGGTATCATGCCACCCCGCTGCCACGGTGCCGGCAACCTGTCAGGTTGAACACGTTTAGCGGCTTGTACCCGGCCAAACACCCCGGTATCCTGGTATGCACCAACGCCCTGTCACCGCCACTTTACCAGGAGATTTCCGCCATGAAAGAAGAAATCACTTCTGTCCGCAACTCGACTTCCGGGGCCTTGAGCCGGCGGGAGTTCCTGGCGGGAACCGCAGCCGCGGGACTGGCGATTGTCCGGCCGGAGCTGGTCGCGGGCGAGGCCGCCTCGAAGATCACGCTGGGGCTGATCGGATGCGGCAACCGCGGCAAGTGGATCGCCCGGCTGTTCCAGCAGCACGGCGGATACCAGTTCATCGCGACGGCGGATTACTTTGCGGACCGCGCGGCCGACGCGGCCGAGAAGCTCGGCGTCGGGGCCTCGCGGGCCTTCAGCGGCCTGGCCGGCTACAAGCGCGTCCTGGACGCAAAGCCCGACGCCGTGGTCATCGAGAGCCCGCCGTACTTCCACCCCGAGCAGGCCCTGGCGGGCGTGGACGCCGGCTGCCACGTCTACTGCGCCAAGCCGATCGCGGTGGACGTGCCCGGCTGCCTGACCATCGCCGAGGCCGGCCGCAAGGGCTCCGAGAAGAAACGGTGCGTGCTGATCGACTTCCAGACCCGGGCCAACGAGTTCTACCAGGAGGCGGTCCGCCGCGTCCATGCCGGCGACATCGGCCCGCTGGTCTCCGGCGAGGCCGTCTATTATTGCGGAGGGACGTGGGGAGAGCAGATCGAGATGACTACGCCCGAGGACCGCATCCGGCACTGGGGCCTCGACCGCATCCTCTCCGGCGACGTGATCACCGAGCAGAACATCCACGCCCTGGACGTCGCCGCCTGGATCGTCGATGCGGCCCCGCTCGCGGCCGTCGGCGTCTGCGGGCGCGAGGGCCGCGCCGACCACGGCACGTGCAACGGCCACTTCGCCGCAATCTACACCTTTCCGAAAGACATCATCGTCAGCTTCGCCTCGAAGCAGTTCGGCACCGGCTACGACGACATCGGCTGCCGGATGTACGGGCCCCAGGGCACCATCGAAACGCATTACTTCGGATTTGTGCTCATCCACGGCAAGAAGTCCTACCAGGGCGGCAAGATGGGCAACCTGTACACCGACGGCGTCGTCCAGAACATCGCCACGTTCCACAAGAGCATCACCGCAGGCGACGTTTCCAACCCCACCGTGGCCCCGAGCGTCCGCAGCAACCTGACCACGATCCTGGGCCGCACGGCCTGCTACCAGAAGGCCGAAATCACCTGGAACGACATGATGAAGACGGCCGAAAAACTCGAATTCCCCATGACCGGGCTGAAGAGCTGATCGCCGCTGCCGAGTTGAAAACGTTTAGCGGGCGGGCTT
>JBEKCP010000657.1:0-3157 GCA_050014815.1 Thermoguttaceae bacterium
GTGGTGGCGTGTACGGTCGTTCGATGCGCCGAGTCGCTGCGGCTGGCCGCCGAGTGCCTGGACCGCGCCCGGCAGATCGCCCCTACGGGCCGGGACGAGGAACTGGTGGCGGCCGAGGTCCGCGTGGCGTTGGACGAGTTGGGCAAGGTCGCCGGCGCCGTCTATACCGAGGACCTGCTGGACCGGATCTTCAGCCGGTTTTGCATTGGGAAGTAGGTCCCGCCTGCCGGGCGGGACTTGGCGGCATTGGATTCATTGAAGTCCCGTCCGGCAGGCGGGACCTACTTGCGCTCGAAGGCGGACGGGATATAGGCGCAGCACGGGTCGGACTCCAGCGGGTCGCCCGTCATTGCGTAGGCCCGGGCGCGGCTGCCTCCGCAGACCTGCCGGTACTCGCACACGCCGCACTTGCCCTTGAAACGGTCCGGGTCCCGCAGCGCCAGGAAGGTCGGGTGCTCCTGGTAGACCTGGACCACGGACTCGTGCGGAAACCGCCCGCAGCAAAGCGGCAGGAACCCGGCGGGATAGATCTCGCCGGTGTGGCTGACGAACATGATGCCGCGGCCGTCGATAATGCCCAGCGGGGCACGGTGGCGGGCGCCCTCGTCCGTTCCGCCGGGCCCGGCCAGCGGATTCGCCCCGTGCTGGAGCACGAACCGCCGGTAGTGCGGGGCCTCGGTCGTCTTCACCGCGTACGGCTTGGTCCGCGAGTGATGGAACAGCCGCTGGAAGACCTGCTCGTACTCCTCGGCCGAGAGCGACTCCTCTTCGACGCCGCGTCCGACGGGCACGAGGAAGAAGACGGCCCACATGGCAATGCCGTACGAGGCCAGAAGCTCGGCGATGGCGTCCAGTTGCCCGACGTTGCGGCGGCAGACGGTCGTGTTGACCTGGACGGCCATGTCGAGGTCGCGGGCGGCCCGGAGCATCCCGAGCGTTCGCTCGAAGCTCCCGTCCCAGCCGCGGAAGGCGTCGTGGGTCTGGGCAGTGGCGCCGTCGAGACTGACGCCGAGCCGCCGGACGCCCGCCTCGCGGACGCGATGAAATGCCTCCGGAGTGGCCAGGGGCGTGGCCGACGGCGTCAGGGCCAGGTCCAGGCCGCAGCCGACGGCATGCCGAATCAAGTCGTCGAGGTCGCGCCGCTTCAGCGGGTCGCCGCCGGTCAGGACCACCGTCGGCGGCCGGGGAAATGCGGCCGCCTGGGAGAGCAGGGCCTTCGCCTCGCCGGTCCCCAGCTCGTCCGGGGCCGGCTTCTCCTCGGCCGAGGCCCGGCAATGCTTGCACACCAGGTCGCAAGCCAGCGTGACCTCGAAGTAGAACATCAGCGGGCTTCGGGCGAAATCGGCAGCGGCGTAGCTTGAATGGTCCATGCACTCATTATCAGGGGCGATGCCCCGCCCGGCAACCCGCGACCAACGTTCCATGCGAGACGAAGAAAGGAATCACGAAATCCCGAAAATACGAAAACCCGAAGGAAATCAGAGAAGCAATACCAGTGTATTCGATGGATTCCCCCTGTTCTTCGGGCTTTCGTCCTTTCGGGCTTTCGTGATTGTCTGATTTCCCTGCAACAGTGTCAGAACACGGGACCTTTTCACCGCCCCTGCCGCGGACTATCCTTGAGAGGGAGCAAAACCCTGAATCCGGAGGCGCGATCATGAACGTCCGCGTACTATGTGTCGTTCTCGTTTCGGCTGCGGTACTTTGGCCTTGGGCGGCCGCTCCGGCCGCGGAGAAAGCCCCCGCCGGGAAAGAAAAGGCCCCCGCGGCCCAAGAAAAGGCCCCGTCGGTGCAAGAAAAAGCCCCCGCGGCCCAAGAAAAGGCCCCGTCGGTGCAAGAAAAAGCCCCTGCCGCACAGGAGAAAACCCCCGGGGCAAAAGACCTGTTCGACGGCAAAACGCTCTCGGGCTGGAAGCCGGTGGACATGCCCGGCCAAGCGAAGGTGTACGTCAAGGACGGGGCGATCGTAATGGACTCCGGCGACTCGATGACCGCCGTGATCTGGACCGGCAAGCCGCCCCGCACGAACTACGAGCTTACCCTCGACGGCATGCGGCTGGAGGGCGGCGACTTCTTCGCGACGACGACGTTCCCGGTCGGCGACAGCTTCTGCTCGCTGGTCGTGGGGGGCTGGGGCGGCAGCGTGGTGGGGCTTTCGAACGTCGACCACTTCGACGCCTCCGAGAACGCGACTTCCACCTCGCGGGAGTTCAAGGACAAGACCTGGTACCACGTCCGCATCCGCGTGACGGACGCGAGGATCGACGTCTGGATCGACGGCAAGCAGTTGATCCGGCAGAACCGCAAGGACCACGTGTTCGATCTCCGGATGGAGTGCGACCCCTGCCGCCCGCTGGGAATCTGCACTTGGAACACCAAGGGGGCGGTTAAGAACATTCGCCTCCGCGAGGTCCCGCCGAAGGAAGCCGCCAAGGTGGCGGAGGAGAAGGACGAGGAGTGAGCCGACGACTCCTAAATTGAAATTCTAAATCCGAAGCACGAAATCCCAAACAAATCCAAAACACGAATTCCAAATGTCCGAAATGCCGTTGTTTCGGTCATTGGTGCTTTGGTGATTTGAATTTGTTTCGGATTTCGATATTCGGATTTCGTGCTTGACTCGCAGCTCCCCTAAGTCTCCTTAGCGAGAACCTCCTCCGCGGCAGCGATGGTGGCGTCGATGTCGGCCTCGGTGTGGGCCGCCGAAACGAACAGGGCCTCGAACTGGCTCGGGGGCAGGTAGACGCCCCGATCGAGCATTCCCCAGAACCAGCGGCCGTAGCGGACGGTGTCCGAGCGGGCGGCCGTGTCCCAGTCGGTGACCTGCTGGCCGTTGAAGAACAGGGTCATCATCGAGCCGGCGCGGGCAATGGCGTGGGGGACGCCGGCGGCCGCGGCGGCCCGGGCCAGCCCGGCGGCCAGCCGGGCCGAGAGTCGCTCGAGCCGGTCGTACGGGTCGGTGTCGCGGAGGGTTCGGAGGGTCGCGATGCCGGCCGCCGTCGCCAGCGGATTGCCGCTCAGGGTGCCGGCCTGGAAGACCTTGCCGGCCGGCAGGACGTGGTCCATAATCTCGGCCCGGCCGCCGTAGGCCCCGACCGGCAG
Organism: Thermoguttaceae bacterium; assembly: GCA_050014815.1. GTDB lineage: Bacteria > Planctomycetota > Planctomycetia > Pirellulales > Thermoguttaceae > JBEKCP01. The sequence goes on from JBEKCP010000657.1 coordinate 3,103, forward strand.
ACCGCCGCCGATGATCTTTCCGAGCGTGGTCAGGTCGGGCCGCATGCCCAGCACC
>JBEKCP010000658.1:0-3155 GCA_050014815.1 Thermoguttaceae bacterium
CCCCGCCCACCTTTGCCATTGAAAGGATCTTTCCATGAGACAGCGGTTCGTGCGTCTTCCTGGCAGCGCTTTGCTCCTGGGGCTTTTGATGATCTTGCCGGCAGGCCGCTCGGGCGGGGCCGAGACCGAGGTGATTGGCGAGCAGACCCCGTGGCGAGCCTTCCTGGTGACGGCGGAGTCGGTCCTGCGGGAAGACGGCCAGTTGAAGGTCCAGGCCCGGGGCGGCCGCAACCCGAGGGCCGCATTCGATCCGGCCCACGTGGACCCGGCCACGTTCCGCGCCTCGCCGATGCCGCCGGTCGATTGGACCAAGGCCGACTTCGACGACCGCTGCTGGCCGCGATACCAGGGCGACCTGGCGGATTTCCTGGGGGGTTGGGGCGTCGAGGTTGCCAATGGCAATCAGGTGCAATGGCCGGCCCGCCTGTGCCTGCGGACTTGCTTTGGAATCTCCGACCCCGCCAAGGCCGCCGGCCTGAAGCTGAAGATCATTTGTATCGGCGGGGCGGTGGTCTGGGTCAACGGCGAGGAGGTCGGCCGCGGCTCGATGCCGCAAGGCGACATTGCGCCGCTCAGCCCGGCGGAAGATTACCCGATCGAGGCCTATACCACCGAGGACGGCAAGACGGCGTTGCCGACGCCGCGCGCGGCGAAGCACAGCGGGCCCGCCGAGCCGGATCCAAAATGGCTTTCCCGCTACGACAAGCGGATCCGCACGATCACGCTCGACGTGCCGCCGCGGGTGCTGGTCAAGGGGCGCAACGTCCTGGCCATCGCCTTGCACCGATCGGCGCTGGCCGGCCCCATGCAAGGCGCCTGGAGCCACGTGGGCTTCCGCGCGGTCACGCTGACCGGCGGCGGCGCCAGCGCCATCGCGTACGCGGAGGCGATCCGCGGCACGCACGCGTGGAGCGCCAACGCCGTGGACCAGGTGACGGAAACGCCTTCCGCCGGCTCGCTCATCAATAGGGGCTGGTTCTGGACCTTGTGCTGGGGGCGTGGGATGCCGGTCAAGGGCGTCGTGGAGGGCAATCCCTTCGACCCGCTGCTGCCCGTCAAAATGACGATGCCCCGCAACGGCGTGGGCAGCGGGCAGACGGTCCTTTCCGACCCCGACGGCCTGCGGGGCATCACGGCCGCGCTGGCGCCGCTCGTAGGGCCGGCCGGCGCCGTGGTGCCCGCCGGCAGTGCGCAAATCCGCTTCGCCGCGCAGCATCCGGGCGTCCACTACTGCGATGCCCTGATGGAGAAGCCCCCCGAGGGCGCCAAGACGGTCCCCGTGTGGCTGATCATCCAGGCGCCGAAGGACCAACCCCCCGGCTGGTACGTCTCCACTTTGAGCCTGGAGGCCAACGGCCGGAAGTTCGCCGTGCCGGTCCAGGTGCTGGTGAGCGGCTCTACGCTGCCGGAGGCGAAGGACTTCTCCTCGACCGTCGGCCTGACGCACTCGCCGGAAACCGTGGCGAAGCACTACGGCGTCGAGCTGTGGTCGGACGCGCATTGGAAGTTGATGGAGAAGACGTTCACGATGATGGGCCAGGTGGGCAACGACGTGGTACACGTGCCGATTCTCGTCTCCGGGGTGGGCGGCACCGGCAAGAGCGGCGTCCAGTTCAACTGGCAGCCCATGATCCGCTGGGTGAAGACCCCGCAGGGGCTCAAAGCGGATTTCACGATCCTCCAGAAGTATCTCGACGTGTACACGAAGCACTGTTCGCCGCCCCGGGCGATAAGCCTCTACGTCTGGGGCGCCTCTTCCGCCAAGGAATTGGCCGACGCCTACGAGAACCGGCGGATCCCCACCCGCGAAAACATCAAATACTCGCCGCCGCGCGTGGCCGTGCTCGATCCGCAGACCGGGGCGGTCTCCGAGTGCCAGGTCCCGGCCATCGGCGAGCCCGGCAGCGAACAGTTCTGGAAGCCGATGCTCGACGCCGCGCGGGCCCTGGTGATCAAGCGCGGCTGGTCGGAACGGACCGTCATGCTGGCGCTGGGCGGAGACATCCGGCCGGGCCAGAAGACGGCCGAGCTGATGAAGGAGTGGGCCCCCTACGCCCGTTGGGATTTCCTCTCGCACTTCAGCGGCGACCCGCCGCCCAGGAACGGCCGGATGATCGCCACCGGCGGAATGGAAGTGGGCATGATGGAGTGGCCCTGCTGGACCGGCATGTTGAAGCTCGCGGCCTTCGAGGAGCGGGTGAAGAAGCCCTACGATTTCCTCGAACTCCCCACCGACCGCTGGATGCACCAGCCCTATTCGCCGCCGCTGGTCTTTCGCACGATGACGGCCGGCTGGGGGTGCATCGGCCGGGTGGGCCTGGACTTCTGGCTGGCCCGCACGAGCCGCGAGGCGCCCCGCAGCACCTCGTTCTTCTCGCACATCGAATCGCTCACGGTTCCCGGGCCCGACGGCCCGGTGCCGACCGTGCGATTCCAGATGTTCCGCGAGGGGATCCAGGACGCCGAGGTGAAGACCGGCATCGTCCGCGCCTACCTGAACCTGCCGGAGGAAGATCGCAAACCGTACCACGAGTTGTTGAACGAGTTGTCCGCGCGAATGGGCTGGGGCAGCCCGTATTACCTGAGTCAATGCGAGCTGGGTTACGACTGGCCCGCTTACGTGGCCCGCTTGCACCAGGCGGCGGCGGACCTTTCGGGCGTCAAGAGCGAAGCCCGCTGGGAGAACCCGCCGCGGTGAAGCGGTGTTAAGCCAGGCCCGGCCGAAGAATAACTTCCAGATTCAGCCACGGATGGAACACGGATCGTAACCGTTCACAGGCCGGGGACTGGCTCGTTTTTCGGCCCGTTGAGGGCCGAAAAAGGTGCCTGTCCCCTTGCCTGCCCGGGACTGTCCCCTGTGAACGGTTACCTGGAGCATCCGTGTATGATCCGTGTTTCATCCGTGGCTGAGTCGCTGATGGTCTCTCGAACTGAGGAGTAACGTTCATGTCGTCTCGACCGAGAACAGTATCCTGTCTCTTATCGAATGGGTTCGGGCGGATCGCGGGTCCGGCCGTCGGGTTCCTGCTGCTGGCGTTGTTCGTGCCGCGGGCGCTGGCCGTGATCAACCCCCGCTTCACGCCGCGGGACCTGGTCAAAGGGACGGCGGAGATCCGCCTGCTGCGGGTATCCGAGCCGCAAGGCAAGGCCATGGC
>JBEKCP010000659.1:0-3137 GCA_050014815.1 Thermoguttaceae bacterium
TCTGGCGGCCGGCCCGTCTGAAGGGCCGCCGGGGGCGGCGGGCGAGAAAGGCCCCGCCACGGCGGGGGGCATGACGGTTTTTCGGTTCTTTCCGGGGCCCGGCGGCCGCCACGAATAATCCGGGTCAAGTCTCCGATTGGACCCGGCCGATCCAACACTCCGGTTGTTTGGCCTGCCGAGAACCCCTATAATTAACGCAGCCAAGAGAAAACAGGCCCAGTTGGCGCGAGGATGACGACCTTGTCGGAAAAACCCGAGATCCTGCCGGGCACCGACTCCCCGGAGAACGTCGAGTCGTTGCTGACCGGGATCTTGGAAGGCATGCCGGACGGCGTGGCGCTGTTGGAGGTCGACAACACGATCCTCTGGGCCAACGCCCGGTTGTGCAGTTGGAGCGACCGCGAGTCGCTTGTGGGCGTGAATTTCTACGCGGCGATGGGCAGCCCGGAAATCCTCGGGCCGGACTTCTGTCCCTTCCACACGGCCCTGGCCACCGGCCAGGCCACCAGTTCGACGCTGCGGGGCCAGGGCGGCCGCTTCTTCCAGGTCCACGCGGCGCCGGTCCGCCCGCCGGAAGGCTCGCCGCGGCGGCTGGTCATCACTGTCCGCGACGTCACCTACGAGGTCCAGCAGCAGCAGAAGTTGGCGGCCATCCACCAGGCCGGCACGGAGTTGGCCGACCTGGTGCCCAACGAGGTCTTCAACATGCCGGTCAAGGAGCGGATCGACCTGTTGAAGTCGAACATTGTCCACTTCACCAAGGACCTGTTGCACTTCGAGGTGGCGGAGATCCGGCTGTTGGACCAGAAGACCAACCGGCTGGAGCCGCTCTTGTCGGTGAACATGGACCCGGAGGCGGCCAATCGCGTCCTGCACGCCTTGCCGCAGGGCAACGGCGTGACGGGCTTCGTGGCCGCCACCGGCAAGAGCTACCTTTGCGAGGACACGACCGAGGACCCGCTCTACCTGGAAGGCGTGCGGGGCGCGAAGAGCTCGCTGACCGTGCCGCTGTTGTTGCACGACGAGGTGATCGGCACCTTCAACGTCGAGAGCCTCCAGCCCCGGGCGTTCACGGAGAGCGACCTCCAATTCCTCGAAATCTTCGCCCGCGACGTGGCGGCGGGGCTCAATACCCTCGAGCTCCTGGTGGCGGAGAAGGTCAACACGGCGGTTGCCAGTTGCGAGGCGATCCACAGCGCGGTGGCCCTGCCGGTCGACGAGATCCTCAACGAGGCCGTCAACGTGATGGAGCGCTACATCGGCCACGAGCCCGAGGTGGTCGAGCGGCTCCAGCGGATCCTCCGCAACGCCCGGGACATCAAGCAGGTGATCCAGAAAGTCGGCCAGACGATGACTCCCGCGCAGGCCCATCCGGCGGCGGCGCAGACCGAGGAGCGGCCGGTCTTGAAGGGGCGGCGGGTGCTGGTGATCGACGCGGACGAGAACGTCCGCAGCGCGGCCCACGCCCTGCTGGACCGCTACAGTTGCGCCCTGGAAACGGCCCACGACGGCGCCGAGGCCGTCTACATGGTCCGCGCGCTGCGGGAAGGCTCCTACGACGTCATCATCGCCGACATCCGCCTGCCCGACATGAACGGCTACGAGTTGATGCTCAAGCTCCAGGAGGTCGTGGGCCCCGTGCCGCTGGTGCTGATGACGGGGTTCGGGTACGACCCGGGGCACTCGATCGTCAACGCCCGGAAGGCCGGCCTGCCCGCCTGGGCCATCCTCTACAAGCCCTTCCGCCTGGACCAACTCCTCAACGCCGTCGAGCGGATCATCAAGGAGCCGGGACCCGTGCCGCTGGCGTAACCTGTTTGATGGACATTGTCTTGCTGCTCGTGGCCCTGTTGGGACACGCCGCCCTCTGGGTCGCGGTGATCAACCGCGCCCACGCCGTCGGCTGGCACCGCCGGACCGTGTTTCGAGTGAGCGCCGTGCTGTTCGGCGTGCTGTTGGCTCCGCCGGCCGTGCTTGGCGGCTGGGTGTTGTACACGCTCTGGACCGGCGGCAGTCCCCGGGCGGCCTGGTCGGCCGTGGATTGGTCCCGCCCCGGGCCGCTGGCACTGGCCGCCTACCTGGTGGCCACGGTCGGTTTCGCCGCGTTGACGGCCTCCCAGTGGTTCGGCCGGCTTGTCCTCGGCCGCCGCCCGCACATACTCCGCTCCCACCGCACCCGGCGCATGGAGATTCGGGCTGTCGCGGGGCCCTGCCCGCCGGAGCCGCGCCACTTCCTGGTCCGCCTGTCGGGCAACCAAATCCTGTCGTTGGACGTGACTGAGCGGGCCATCGACGTGCCGCGACTGCCGCCGGAGCTCGACGGCCTCTTGATCGTCCACATGTCGGACTTCCATTTCACCGGCCTCGTTCCCAAAGAATACTTCCAGGAGGTCATCCGCCACAGCAACGAGCTCGAGCCCGACCTGGTCGCGATTACCGGCGATCTGATCGACTCGCCCGAGTGCCTCGATTGGATCCCCGAGACGTTCGGGCGGCTGCGGGCACGTCATGGCGTCTACTTCGTCCTGGGAAACCACGACGTGCAGGTGGACCTCGGGCGGCTCCTCGCCGTGCTCGCCGAGAGCGGCCTGATCCATCTGGGCGGGCGGTGGATCGAGATCGAGGTCCGAGGGCAGCGGGTGGTGTTGGCGGGCAACGAGCGGCCGTGGCTGCCCGCGGCGGCCGACTTGGGCGACTGCCCGCCGCGCCCGGCCGGCCCGCCCCGCATCTTCCTGGCCCATACGCCCGACCAACTCCCCTGGGCCCGGCGGTACGACGCCGACCTGCTGCTGGCGGGCCATCTGCACGGCGGGCAAATCCGGCTGCCGTTGGTGGGACCGATCTTCTCGCCGAGCTATCTCGGGGTGACTTACGCCTCGGACCTGTTCTATGCCCCGCCGACGATCCTCCACGTCAGCCGCGGCGTCTCCGGCGAGGTGCCGGTCCGGCTCAACTGCCCGCCCGAAATCACCCTGCTGCGACTCCACGGTCCGACTGCCGTTTAGCCCGGATTATTCATGAACTGGCAACGCTGCGCCCAGTGTGCCACTGCTTGCTTGCAAGCAGCGTGAAGTGCAAATCGTTGTCCATTCACTGCTTGCAAGCAAGCAGTGGCACACGCTCATGAATAATCCGGG
>JBEKCP010000660.1:0-4161 GCA_050014815.1 Thermoguttaceae bacterium
CCCTGACCCCCGACCCCTGCCCCCTGGCCCCCGACCGGTGGCCCCTGAAACAGCGCCCACGTCATCGGCAGGTGCCCGGCGGCCGAACCCATGGCCTTGAGGATCGCCTGGGCGGCCCGCTGGACGCCGGCGGACCGGCCACCTTCCAGCGGCACGACCTGCATGCTCCGCTGGCCATCCTGAGGAGGGCTGTCCAAGAGATGGACCAGCCGCAGACACGCGTCGACCGCCGAGGCCGATCCATCAACGGCCACCCGGCCGTTCACGGCATCCAGGATCAGCGTCACCGTGTCTCCGGAGGTCAATGCCAGCCTGTACCGCCTGACCTGGCCGGTGCCGTCGCCAGTCGCCGACAAGCGGCTGCCCAGCAGGCTCCATAATCTTCCTTCAAACTGTGCCGCGCTCAGCGATCGCAGGCCGACGGCGCGGGATTGCATTCCGGCGGCCATGCGTTGTCCCGCCAGGCCGGTGCTTGCCGGAAGCGGCCGGCCATCAGTAGCTCCCCTCTCCCCTGACCAACCTTCGGTCGGTGCCCGGAGAGGGGTCGGGGGTGAGGGGAAAGCGCGATCAGAAGACGAAGTTGTTGTTGCAGGGCCCGCCGGTCCCGCGGCCGGCGAGCCGGTCCCGGCCATCGAAGCGGCCAGCCTCTGGCTGATGCGCGATTGGACTTCGGGCGTCGCCTGCACGACCACCTGCGAGGTCCCCGGGTCTGCGGCGATGCGGACACCGGGGATCACGCCGAATTCGCCCCACAAGCGATCGGCGACACCTTGAGCCGTCCCAGCCGAACACGGATAGACCTTGAAAACCGCGCCTATTTCGGCCAGCGCCGGTCGAACAGCCAATGCCAGCACTGCAAGCAAACCGCCGACGATTTTGATCGTCTCAGGGGAGACTCGCCGCCGTTTGCGTGATGTAAGCTCTTTTTTCACAGTAGTTTGCGATGATTGCCCTGGCTGCCAAGCCGGTTAACCCGGTATGGGTGCGCAGCGAGAAATCGGTACGCAATCCTTGCGCAGGACGAATAATCGACAAACTTTGCCCAAATCTCCAGGGGAAATAGGGGATTCTGCCGGGCTGATACGGCAGGTCCCGCTTGCCGAGCGGGACCCTCTTTCGCAAGGTCCCGCTCGGCAAGCGTGTCCCGCTCGGCAAGCGGGACCTACGGGCTGCCACCTGGTCTCGTGAACCATGCCGATTTTCCGACCCGTCACGCCCTTCGTTCCTCAGGGCGTGCCACGCAGCGCCAGTCGGCTCCCGTCAGTCATGGCCAGCCGCAGGGGCGGCAAGCGCCGCCTGCATGGCGCGGTCGACCAGCTCGACGGCGCGGGCCCGAGCGGCATCGTCCCAGCGGAATGTGTGCTCCTGGCCCGTGCGGAGGAAGTGCAGAACCACTTCCTGCGGCCCGATGCCGAGGACCCGCTCGATAGCCAGGGCGTAAACGAGCATCTGCATCTCGTACACGGAGGCAACGCGGGCGATCGTGTCGTCGGCGACGCGGTTGGTCTTGTAATCGACCAGGTGCCAGCCGCCGGCCCCGTCGCGGTAGAGACAGTCGATGAAGCCCTGGATGAAAGCGGGCGGGCGATCGTCGGTGGTCGCGGCGGATGCCTTCACCCCAAGACCCAAGACCGAAGACCCAAGACCTAAGTCCGTCGCTCCAGGCCCCCTCACCCCCGGCCCCGCCGTACCGGGTGCCGATGAACTGGGCGCCCTCACCCCCGGCCCCTCTCCCGGTGGGAGAGGGGAGACGCTTGATGGCCAGGTCAGGAGGAACTCCAGTTCCGCGTGGACCTCTTGGGCCGCGGTCACCGCAGTCCAACGCGGCGACGCCAGGAAGCGGCCGAGCATGTCGATCGGCTCGGCCAGATCGCCCTGAAAATCGGGCAGGTGGCGGTAGGCATGCCGCCGGACCACGGCCGCCAGGTCGGGCTCAGCGCCTAAGGGGACAGCCCCATTTTCGCTGACACGAAAATTGGGGCAGTCCCCGGCGCCCAACTCGGCCAGCACGGCGTGTACGAGCGTGCCCAGCCCGAGCGGGTCGATCGAGGCCGGCGGCTCGTGCTCGTCGCCGCCACTCGGGCGCTGGAAATCTCGGGCGTGCATGGCGCCGCTTAGGCGCGAGAAGGAGAACTGCCGGCGGCCGGCCGCATCGGGGGGCACCGGAGCGAGGTGCTCCGGCACGCAGCCCTCGCCCCGGGCGGCCATCTGCCGGGCCTCTTCAATGAGCTTCCCGATGTCCCGCCACGCCCCCTTGTCTTGCGGCTCCACGGAGACGGCCGGCTCGCTGGCAGTCACGCGGACGGGGGCGTCGAAGGGGACAGTCCCATTTTCGCGACCATGCCCGACCATGCTTCGCACGGTGCCCGGGTGCCCGCGAAAATTGGGACCGTCCCCCCGCGGCGCACCCGTGGCCGGATCGAACCGCCGGTAGACCAGCTCCGTCCACGGTCCGCGAGAAGAACCCACGGCAGGCAGCCCGGCGGAGAGGATCAGGTAGTCCTTGGCCCGCGTCGTGGCCACGTAGAACAGCCGGACCAATTCGGCCAGGTCCTCTTCATTCTCGGCCCGCTCGAACAGGTCGTAGCCCGTGGTGGCCTCAAGGTCGGTCATGCGGACCATCGGTCCCAACTGCGGAGTGAAAGCGACGCTCCGGCCGAGGGTCATTCGTGGACGATCCAGGTCGGGCACCACGACCACCGGAAACTCCAGTCCCTTGGCCTGGTGAATCGTCATGAGCCGCACCGCGTCGATCGACTCGGGCTGGGTGGCGGCCAGCGGCTCGGCGGGCTGCCTGGCGACGAACTCCGAGAGCTGCGTAATGAAGTCCCCGAGCGTGAAGAGGCCCGAAGCATCCATTGCCCGCGCGTCGTCGATCAGCTTGTTGAGGTTGGCCAGCTTCCTTTCGCCGAGGAATTCGGCCAGGAGGACGGCGTCGTAGCCGGTGCGGGCCAGGGCCTCGTGGAGGAGTGTCGCGATCGGCAGCCGGTCTTTCATGGCCCGGAGGTCGGAAAGCGTCGCGGCAGCACGCTGGACAGCCTGGCGTTGGGTTGCATCGAGGTGATCGAGCGCGGAAGGGGACAGTGCCGTTTTCGTCGGACGAAAACTGGGACAGTCCCCTGAGGCTGCCAGTCCGGGCAGGTTGACAACGTCGTAGATTTCCTGCTGGGCGTAGAAGGCGCGGCCGCCGACGAGGTAATAATCGATGCCCCAGCGACGCAGCGCCTCCTCGTAGTATTCGACGTCGCTGAGCGCGCGAAAGAGCAACGCGACGTCGCCGGGCCGGACCGCCCGGAGCCCCGGCTTGTCGTCTTTGGCCTTCTTGTCCCAGACAAGTTCCGCGCCGTCGTCGAGCATGCGGCGGATCCGCCGGGCGATCCAGTCGGCTTCGCGACGGCGCAATGTCTCGGCCGACTCCCTGGCCCTCACCCCCTGCCCCTCTCCCGGAGGGAGAGGGGAGCCTTCCGGCGGGACGGCCCAGAGGAACTCGACGGCCGGTGTCGGACTGACTTGGTCGCGTTTCGCCTCCAGCGGCTCGTAGTTGGCTCCCATCTCTTGGTTGAAAAGCAGGTTGATCACCTCAATCACGGCCGGCTGACTGCGGAAGTTGAGCGACAAGGGCAGCCGCCCCTCGTCCGGGATATCGTCGCGGAGACTGCGGAAGACGTGCGGCTGGGCCCCGCGGAACCGGTAGATCGACTGCTTGTAGTCGCCCACAAAGAACAGCTTTCCGCCGCGAACGTCGCCGTCGCAGAGCGCGCGGACCAGATCGACCTGCAGCGGATCGGTGTCCTGAAACTCGTCGACCAACAGCAGCCGGGTCTGCGAGGCCAGGCGGCTCCGAAGCGCGGCGCGCTCCGGGCCGACCAACAAGTCCCTCGCGCGGATCAGCAGGTCGTTGAAGTCCAGGGCTGCAAGCTCGCGCTTCTCGCGTTCGTAGCGCTCGGCCACGCCATGGGCCAGCCGGAGCACGCGGAGGGCCGCCTCGGCGGCCGGCCGGGCCTTGCCGGAATCCCAGGCCACGTCGTCCCGCACCTTCTCGATCTCCTTCCGCAGTTTCTCGGCGGCATCGCGGAACGCCGTGTAGACCGCCTCGCTGGACCATGCCTTTTGGCTGCCGCCGCCCTGCACCCGGGCCGCCTCGTGGATCGCCGCGAGCAC
>JBEKCP010000661.1:0-3136 GCA_050014815.1 Thermoguttaceae bacterium
AAGGCCAGATTTCAGGAGCCCCACACCCCCCCCGAAGTATTGTGCAGGGCGGAGGAGGAGATGGGATCAGCGATGTGGTAGGTCCCGCTTGCCCGTAGGTCCCGCTTGCCGAGCGGGACCCCGTTTCGCAAAGTCCCGCCCGGCAGAGTCCCGCCCGGCAGGCGGGACCTACTTGGCAGAGTCCCGCTCGGCAAGCGGGACCTACGGGCGGGACGGCGAGGGGAACTGCCCCTGAAGCGGCGGCTACTCCAGCAGTTTGCGGGTCTCCTTGTCCCAGCGCACCGTGCGGAGCTTCAGCCGGTGCTCCCCGTGGCAGTCGGTGCAGACGATCTGCGACGGGTTCTTCTTGCCCGGACAACGCTCCTGCCATTGGGCGATCACTTTTACGGCCGGTGCGTTATGGTCCTCATGGCACTTCCGGCACGCGGCGTCGATCTTCGCGGCGGGATAGAGGACGTCGGGCGGCGTGACGTTGGCCTCGTCGTTGCGATGATCGAGCGAGGGGCCATGGCAGTCCATGCAACCGGTGCCGGCCTTGGCGTGCGTGACGGCCATCGACTCCTCCTCGTAATTGGCGTGGCAGACGAAACAGGGGCCGTTGTCGGCCGCCTTGTGTTTTGGCGGTGCGTCGGCCTTGGGGCCCGGATCGCCGGCCTTCTTCCCTTTGCCTTCGCCGGCCAGCGCCAGGACGGCGGCCGCAATGCACGGCAAAGATACGATGCCCATCCACGCCGCCAGCGAGGTCGCGGGGCCGCGGAGCGTAGCGAGTCGAGATGTCATGTCAAGTCTCCTCTTCTCCGCCTGCCACGGCGGGCAGGGCACCATGCGCAGCATGGTCGCCCGCTAAACACTCTCCCGCCATTTCTTCACACGTACTCCCAGTCTTTGAGGAACTGGTAGTGGCTGGGGAGGCTGGCCCAGGCGCGGTCCATGGCCCGATCCAACTCGGCCTTCTCCTCGGGGCTCAACTGGCGACGCTCCTTGACGGCCAGTGCGGCGTTGTCGACCTGCTGGGGCGAAATCAGGCCCGGGATCGGGGCGGTGATCGCCGGATTGCACAGGATGCAGCGGAGGGCCTGGCGGGCCAGGCGGTTGTCCTCTTCCTCGTGCGGGTTGCCCGGCGAACTGTCCCCCTTGAAGAGCGAATTGCTGGCGAACGGCTTGATGCCGAACCAGCCGATGTCGAGCTTCTGCATGGCGGCCCACAGGCCGTCCTTGTCCTCGACCACGCGGGTCTTCGCCGTGTAAGGGGTGCAGATGACTTCCAGTTGCTGCGGGTACTTTTCGAGGAGCTTCTTGATGTGCGGGCGGTCGTGGGAGGAGATGCCTGTGAATCGGGCCCGGCCGGACTTCTTGGCCCAGTCGAGGGCCGCGATCAACTCGTCGATTTCGGCGTCGCTGTGCCGGCTGCTCCCTTCGTGGCAGGTGACGCGCCAGAGGTCGACATATTCCAGGCCGGCCCGGCGGAGCCCGTTGTCGAAACTGTCTTTGAGTTTCTGGGTGATCCAGCCCGCGGGCTTGGGTTGGCCGGCCGTCTTGGCACTCTGCCATTGGCTGCCCAGGCCCCGCATCTCTTCTTCATACCAGGAGTAGCCGAGGTACATTTTGTCGCGGCGGCCCTTGAGGGCCTTTGCGTAGGCCACAACTTCCTGGCTGACGCAGGCGTCTATGTAATTGATGCCGCGCTCGATGCAGCGGGTGACGACGTCGTAGCGGTTCTTGTCGAACTCGGGGTTGCCCGCGCCGGGCCCAAGCCAATTCTTCTTGCCCCAGGTCGCGACGGCCTTCTCGATCCGCTTCCAATGCCCGCCAAGGCAGACGGCCGAGATCATCAGGTTCGTCCTGCCCGCGCGGCGGTATTCCATGCCGGGGTTGTAGTTGAGGATCTTGCTGGTGTCGGCCTTTTCGGGATTGCCGGCGGCGACGGTGTAAGTGGCGGAAAGGCCGACCGCCACTCCTGCGGCGGCCAAGGCGCCGTCTCGGACGAACTGCCGGCGTGTCACTCGGGTGTCTGCCATGGAAGACTCCTTTGCTTCGGGGGGGGGTGTTTCGGCGTGCGCCGGCCAAACGGAATGTTGGACAGACCAGACCGGCACCTTGATCCTAACCAACGTGCCGCGGCCCTGTCAACGTCTTTGCCCTGTGTTTCCGATGCCCAGCGCCCCCCCCGCCAAGCTGCCGACTACTTCTTGTTCCATCTCACAATGGCGAAGAAGGCGTCCTCGCCTCCGGGCGGACTGGGGACCAGGCTGTCCTTCATGGGCGCCGCGCCCTTGTCCGCGAACCCCACCAGCATGTAACGGTCCCCGCCGATCGGCGCCAACTCGTAGGGCCGCACGCCTGGAATGGCGGTCCAGAAAACCGTGTGGTAGTCCGGCCCGACCACGCGAAGGAAGGCGTTGGGGTTGGCCTCTCGGCCGGCGGTCCACCAGGCATTGGGCGACCAGGGCAGCGGGGCATTCCAGCGGCCAAGCGCGAGGAAATGCTTTTCCGGCAATCCGGCCGCGTCAACGGCCCATCCCCACGGTCCGCTCCGCGCCCCGCCCAATCCTTCGAGGGTCTTCCCGTCCACGCGCTGCACCTGCCCCCAGAAATGCGCCGGACTGCCGCCGAGTCCGGGGCCGATCACCGGGCCGGTCATGTGCTTGCCTTCCTTGCCGAGCGGTCCCCAGCCGATGACGCTATTGCCGCCGTCGGCGATCAGGCACGTCAAGAGGTTCCCGTCTTCTTCGACGGCCACGCTCAGCAGCGCGGTGTCGGCCACCGTGCCGCCCATGCGATTGCCGCCGCCGCTCATGGGATCGTACTCGTAGAGTTTTCGCGTCGGCTCTCCGGTCCTCGGGTCCAGCCGCCACAAGAACGGCGACCACCAGGGCTCCTGGCTGGTTGCCGAGGCCGACCAGCCGCAGACCCACAGGCTCTCGTCGCGATCGATGCGCATGCGGTGCGTGCGCGGGCTGCTGTAATGGGGCAGCGTCCACCCCTTCTTGGATTGCCGGGCCGCCTCGGGCACGGTCGGCGGCGTGTAGATCGACGTCTTCCACGCCCGCCGGCTCAGGTCCGCGGACAGGCGGCTCACGTAGTCCGCGACGTCGTTGAAAGCAAGGTGCCTCAACAGTGCGGCCTGGTCCTCGGG
>JBEKCP010000662.1:0-3135 GCA_050014815.1 Thermoguttaceae bacterium
GACGAGATACTTCTTCACCAGCCCAACTCCCAAAGGGTTCTCCAGGATATCACAAATCCCTCCATTGGGCGACCCCAGGACCAGCGGCAAACGGCTCAATTTGCCCAGGCGCAAAGACCGATACCTCCACGGATGGCCCAGACCGAGTCGCCAGTACAAATCGACGCCGAGGCCGCCTGCCGCACAGCCGCCGGCGGGACGGTTCCCCGACTCGCCGGGCATTGGGAGCTCGTGGCCCTGGCGGCCGAGGGGAGTTGGGCGCAGGTCTATTGTGCCCGGCCCGCCGGCTCGCCGCCGGACTCCCCGGCCGCCTATGCCGTCAAGACGCTTCGGCCCGACCGGCAGGGGGATGCAACTGCGCTGGGCCTCTTGGCCCGCGAGGCATTGGCCGGTCGGAGCGTATCGCACCCGCACCTGATCTCGATCCTTGAGGTCCAGCTCCGGCAGGCCCCGCCGCTGGTGGTCATGCCGTGGTTGGAGGGGGCGACGCTGGCGGCCCGGCTGGCGGCCGGCTGGGGGCCCGATCTGCCCGAGGCCCTCTGGATCGCGCGGCAGGCGGCGGAGGCCCTCGCGGCCCTCGACTCGGCCGGTTGGATCCACGGCGACATCAAGCCGAGCAATCTGTTTGTCTCGCCGGAGGGGCACGTGACCCTCTTGGACCTGGGGTTCGCACGCCATCGTGGCGATGCCCCGCATCGCGGCGCGACCATGCTTCGCATGGTGCCCGGCCCGGCCGCCGGCCGCTGCCTGATCGGCACGCCCTATTACCTGGCGCCGGAGTGTTTCTCGGACTCGCTCGGGCCCGATATCCGCAGCGACCTCTATAGTCTGGGCATTGTCTTGTACGAGTTGCTCTCAGGCCGCTTGCCGTTCGAGCGGCAAGATCTCGCCGGACTGGCAAATCAGCACAAGCGGACGGCGCCCGTGCGGTTGGGCCGGTTGGCGCCCCATCTGCCGCTTGAGGTCGCCCGGCTGGTACACGAGATGCTGGCCAAGGACCCGCTCAGGCGTCCGCAGGCGCCCGGCGAGGTGGTCGGCCGGCTGGTGGGCCTCGAGATCGCCACATTCACCGAGCGGGTGGCGGCGTAGCCTAGCGGAGGCTATCCTTCCGGCCGTTGCTCCCTGTGGCCCGGCCGGCTATAATCCGGGATTCTTTGCCGAGTTCAATGGCCCGCCAGTGGCCGAAATGTGGAAATAGGTGCCCCGCTGAAGTGGGGGCTGGTCAATTCGTAGAAGGAGAAACCTGCTGTGGCAATTCGTGTCGGTATCAATGGGTTCGGGCGGATCGGGCGGTTGGTCTTCCGGTGCCTGGCGGAGAAGCCCAACGTCTTCGACGTGGTCGGCATCAACGACATCACGGATACCAAGACCTTGGCGTACTTGCTGAAGTACGACAGCGTACACCGCCGCTTCCGCGGCGAGGTCTCTGCCGAGGCGGACGCCCTGGTCGTGGGCGGCAAGAAGATCAAGGCCATGGCGATCAAGGACCCGGCCACCCTCCCCTGGGCCGCGCTCAAGGTGGACGTGGTGGTCGAGAGCACGGGCATCTTCACCGCCCGCGGCGGCGACGGCAAGGCCGGCTACGCCACGCACCTCCAAGCGGGGGCCCGAAAGGTCATCCT
This sequence comes from Thermoguttaceae bacterium, assembly GCA_050014815.1. Classification (GTDB taxonomy): domain Bacteria; phylum Planctomycetota; class Planctomycetia; order Pirellulales; family Thermoguttaceae; genus JBEKCP01. The sequence goes on from JBEKCP010000662.1 coordinate 1,623, forward strand.
CAGCGCCCCGGCCAAGGACGATCCCGACCTGACCTGCGTGCTGGGCGTCAATGACGACAAGCTCACGCCTGCCATGAAGTGCATCTCCAACGCAAGCTGCACGACGAACTGCCTGGCCCCGGTGGCCAAGGTGCTCCAGGAGAAGTGGGGCATCGTCAAGGGCCTGATGACCACCATCCACGCCTACACGAACGACCAGCGGGTGTTGGACCTGCCGCACAAGGACCTTTACCGTTGCCGGGCGGCCGCGCTGAACATCATCCCCACCAGCACCGGCGCCGCCAAGGCCGTCGGACTGGTCATCCCGGCCTTGAAGGGCAAGATGACGGGCATCTCGATGCGGGTGCCGGTCCCGACCGGCAGCGTCGTCGACCTGGTGGTCGAGATGGCCAAGCCGGTGACCAAGGAGGCGGTCAACGCCGCCATGAAGGAGGCCGCCGCCGGCCCGCTCCGGGGCGTCCTGAAGTTCTGTGAGGACCCGATCGTCTCCAGCGACGTCATCGGCGACCCGGCCAGCTCGATCTTCGCCGCCGACCAGACCATGGTGATCGGCGACAATCTGCTGAAGGTCATCAGTTGGTACGACAACGAGTGGGGCTATAGCTGCCGCACCGCCGACCTGATCGAGAAGCTCGGCAAGATGTAGTAGCTGGGCGTGGCCGGTGGTTGGTGGATTTGCCCGAGTGTTTGTCCGAGTTTTCTCCCATGCTCTTTCTCGTACAAATCGAGCAATTCCTCAAGGGAGGTGGCTTGCGACGGGCTGACCGAAGGTCTTCAGGCACCAAACCGGCATGACCCCCGTCGAGTATCGCCGCCGGCACCAGCCCCTTTCGGCCCATTGACCGACCGCGGCGACCTGCCGATGTCGCCCCTGCCGTCAGGCCCCTGACGGCGTTCTCTGCCCGCTATCTCTTTCTTTGGCATTCCGCAAGCTCTGCGTCTTCTACACGGATCAACCAGCAGCAACAAGTCATCGAGTTCCAGCGGACGGAGATCATCGCACGGAAATGGGATTACACCGACCGGTCTGATGCCGACGAGTTCCTCGAAGGGCGCCGGAGGCTCGCCTATTTTGCGTCGCCGTGGCCGGCACGGCGGTCGGCCTTGGTCTGGGAGAACAGCCAAGGCACCAACTCCGGCGTTTTCCACGCCGGATCCCAGGTTTTGTGCCCCATTCCCTCGAAGTAGGTGTGTTTCGGTTTGCCGCCGGCCGCCTCCAGCGCCTCGATCATGCTGGTCGTCCCCTTGAAGGGGACCGATTTGTCCTCTGTGCCGTGGAAGGCCCAGATCGGAATGTCCGCGATGCGAGATGCTTTCGAAGGATCGCCCGCGCCACAGATGGGAATCGCGGCGGCAAACAGATCGGGCCGATAGACGATCAAGTCCCAGGTGGCGTAACCGCCGTTTGACGCTCCGGTGACATAACAACGGTTGGTGTCGCAGCCGAGTTCGGCCATCAGTTTCGGCAGCAATTCAAGGATCGCGGCGATTCCTTTGGGGGGCGCGCCGAGGT
>JBEKCP010000663.1:0-3120 GCA_050014815.1 Thermoguttaceae bacterium
TGGATTGCTTTGCTAGCGAGAATTTTTCCATAGTAAGAAATGGCCGTGATATATGACAGGTACACTGGTGATGGATGATGGATCTTCCGTTAGATTTGATGGATTTGCCGCAGCCGATGGCGGTCGTTCCATTCTCATTGACGTTTGGCGAGAGGCATGCCGACACATCGAAATCGAGGAATCGACGCGGACCATCACCAGCCTTTTGTCGCAGCATTTCCCAATTGGCCAGATTCTGATTCGCTCGATCGACAGGCAAAGGCTAGCGCTAGACACCATTGCGGTGGGGGTTCCTGCTCCCGATTATCTCCTGCCAGAAGCTCGAACGTCGTGCGATGAAGATCGATTGAAAGAGCTTGCTCGCTGGTGCCGACAAGGCAAGGTCTTTCGGCGGGGAGCCGACCGCAATGGAGATAAGTTGTTGTCGGCGGTCGTCCCGCAGGGCGTATCGGAAGACGTTTTAGTCGGCCCCCTCGGCGCAGCCGGCAACCCATCCGGGTTTCTGGTCGTCCTGGCTCGCCCCCAGACGATCTTTGATAGGTCACACGGGTGTTTGGTCGCCTCACTGCTGGAGCCATTTTCAACCGCGTTGGAAAACGACCATCGTCTCCGTGAGATGGCGGCCATGCGTGCGGCAGCAGAAGCCGACAAGCAATCGCTGTTGACGCGCCTGGGGCGCAAAGAGCTAACGGATACCATCGTCGGTGCGAACACCGGTTTGCAGCATGTCATCGAGCGCGTTGGTCTGGTGGCCCGATCCAATGCCCCGGTCCTAATCCTTGGTGAGACGGGTACGGGGAAGGAAGTCATTGCTCGAATGATTCACTCGCAATCAGCCCTGTCGGGCGGTCCTTTCCTGCGGGTGAATTGCGGCGCCATTCCGCCGGAGTTGATCGATTCGCAACTCTTCGGTCACGAACGCGGCGCTTTTACCGGTGCCGTGGAGGCCCGGCAAGGTTGGTTCGAACGGGCCGACGGCGGAACACTCTTGCTGGACGAAGTTGGCGAATTGCCGTTGGCGGCCCAGGTTCGTCTGCTGCGGATCTTGCAGGACGGCTGGATGGAGCGAGTTGGCGGCCATGAACCGGTCCATGTGAGCGTACGTATCGTCGCGGCAACACACCGGGACCTAGCGGCCATGGTAGCCGACGGGCAGTTCCGGGAGGACCTCTGGTACCGTATTGCCGTATTTCCTCTCCGTCTGCCACCTCTACGCGAGCGCCCGGAGGACATTCCGGAATTGGCGAGACACTTTGCCGGCCGCGCGGCAACACGGTTCGTGCTGCCGTCTGTGCCGTTTACGCCGGAGGACATCCACCTGCTAACGTCTTATCCGTGGCCGGGGAACATTCGCGAATTGGCAGCGGTCATCGATCGCGCAGCGATCCTGGGCAACGGCAAACGATTGGAAGTGGCGCAAGCGCTGGGTGCAACCGTGAAACCGGCGGTTGTCTCGCCGGTTACAGTAGCGACCAATAACGGTATGCCGCCACGAGCGAGCGAAGTTCTCTCGCTCGACGAAGCAATGCGACAGCACATCGAGCGTGTGCTCGCGGTCACTCACGGCCGGATCGAAGGGCGCCGCGGCACAGCCGCCTTGTTGAAGATCAACCCACACACCTTGCGGGCTCGGATGCGGAAACTGGGGATTGATTGGGCCAAGTACCGGGTCGAGGAAGAACCGTAGACTGTCGGTTTCTGGTGTTGGATGGATTGAATGGTCCTCAGATCGAAAAGTCATGGACAAAAACGTGCGGGTTGCGGGGCGTGACGTAGACTTCCGCGCCTACGGCAAACGGCTCTTCGCGAAAACGATCGTGTGGCATTTCGACGTAAATGGGCTGATCCCCTTCGCCGCACAACTGGATACGCACGGTGGGGCCGGCAGAGTGGATTCTTAATATCTTGGCCTGCAGCGAGGAATTGCCGTTACGTTGCGTGTGGATCTCCAAGTCGTGCGGCCGGACAAACAAGTCAGCCGTCCTACCGTCGCCTCCGGCCGAGTGGGGCGGATCAACGACCAGTGGCCCAAAAACGGCCCTGCCGGCCTCGATCCGGCCCTTGAAGAGATTCACGGTGCCCAGGAAATCGACGACAAACGGCGTGGCTGGATGATGGAAGACTTCCTCGGGCGTGCCGGCTTGCTCGATCTTGCCTTGGTTCATCAAGACGACGCGGTCGGCCACTTCGAGGGCCTCCTCCTGGTCGTGCGTGACAAGAACACTGGTGACGTGAATTTCGTCGTGAAGACGCCGTAACCAGTGACGAAGACTTTGGCGGACTCTTGCGTCGAGAGCCCCGAATGGTTCGTCCAGGAGTAAGACCTTGGGTTCGATCGCCAGCGCCCGAGCCAGGGCCACCCGCTGTCGCTGCCCGCCAGAGAGTTGAGCCGGATATCGGCCTCCCATGCCTTCCAGTTGGATGAGCTTGAGGAGTTCGAGAACCCGCCGATGGATCTCAGTCTTCGCAGGCCGCTCGGCCCTGTGGCGGACTCTCAGGCCGAAGGCGATATTATCGGAGATTGTCATGTGCCGAAAGAGGGCATAGTGCTGGAAGACGAATCCGATCTGGCGGGTGCCCACGCTTTCCTGCGTCACGTCTTTGCCGTCAATTAGGATGACCGAGCCGGGGCCGACATCGAAGCTCTCCAGTCCAGCGATGATCCGCAGCAAGGTCGTTTTGCCCGAACCGGAGGGCCCGAGCAGGGCTACGAGTTCGCCGGCCGCGATGTCGAGACTTACGCCGTCCACAGCGGCAAAAGTGCCGAAGTGCTTGCTGATATTCCGGAGTTGAATGCTCATCGACGAGCCTGCATGATGTGCTACCGGTTCTGCGGAAATATCCGGGCCGCCGGCGTGTAACCGACCTACGGCGAGCCTCTTCAGAGCAACTACCGTGCCGTAATCCGGAGAACACGCGCTTACTTGCGTTTGATATTCCAGGATGGCCCGTTGTCACCGACTCAAGCGAAAGCGAAGCTGAAGCTTCGGTCGCGGAGTAGCCCCAAAATTCAGTCGGTATCTCTGGGACGAGGACGACCCTCGGGAACAAACTCATAGGGAAATCGGGCGAGGATCACTGTTAGCCGTGATAGGTCGTGGGCACGCAAGCAAATATGGC
>JBEKCP010000664.1:0-5986 GCA_050014815.1 Thermoguttaceae bacterium
GGCCGTCGTCGTGGACGTCAAGACGAATAAGATTCCTAACCGGCTGACGGCGCCGGTTTTCGCCGCCGGACTGGTGTTTCACCTGATCGTGGGCAGGCTGGGAGCCTCCAGTGGCCTCCTCTTTGCACTTGGAGGCTTCACCGTCGGTTTCGGCATCCTATTCATGCTCTGGCTCGTGGGGGGCAGCCTCGGGGGCGACGTGAAGTTCATGGGGGCGGTGGGGAGTTGGCTGGGCGCGTGGCTGACGTTTCAGGTGTTGGTATTGAGCGCCGTATTTGCGGTGCTGTGGACGGCAGGAATAGTTGCATTCAAGGCGTTTGGGGGAGATGCGAGCAAAGCCGGACGCCTTATTCCCACCCTGGACGACGCAACCGGCAAAGCGGCGGCATCGCCTCGCGGCGCACCGCCGCGCAAGGGATGGGCCCGTGCTCGAAAGGGATGGGGGGTACATTTCGGCGTCCCCGCCGCATTGGCCACCTGGACTTTACTGTGGCTCGCATGGGCCGGTTGGGCCATCCCGTGGCCGCCGCTGTAACGATTTTGGATTTTGGATTTGTTTGGGATTTGAGATTTGGGGGATTTGCAATTTGAAATCAGCAATTTGCAATTTGCAATTTCGCCCTCCGCGGCGGCTCCGCCGCCGGGGGGCCCTGCTCAGCCTCGAGCTCGTGCTGGTTCTGCCCATCTTGACGACCATCCTGCTGGCGATCATCGAGTTCAGTTTTCTGCTGATGGGGCTCCAGCGAGTCGAGTCCGCCAGCAGCGCGGCATGCCGGGTCGCCACGCTGCCGGTCAGCGACCAGGCGGCCTTGGACCGGGCGATCCGGGACGCCGCGGCGCAGTCGCTGGGAAAGGCATCGTTGGTGACCACCTATCAAATCAATTACAACCTGGGGCAGTATCCGGGCGATCCCGTCTGGGTGCAAGTGACCGCGCCGATGGCCGCGGCTGCCCCCGACCTGTTGAGGATCGTGGGCTGGAGCCTGAGCGGCCGCCAACTGACCGCCCAGACGGTGATGCGGAAGCAATGACTTATGAGTTTCTGTTGCGGAAACCCGTGTAGGGTGGGTCGAGCGAAGCGAGCCCCACCCTACAAAGTCGCGACCTTCCGCAACAGAAACTAATGAACGCTGGGAGATACTCACATGGCAAAGACCATTTCCAAAGGGACGATGACCGTCGCGATTCTGGCGGTCTTTTCGGGGCTGGTGGCGGCCTGGGGCGTCCGCGCCTACCTGACGCAAGGGCCCGCGCAGACACAGCCGCCGCCGCCCGCTCCCCCGCCGCCGATGAGCGTGCCGGTAGCCAGCACGGACCTGCCGGCGGGCAGGACGATCGCCCCCGGCGATATCGGGGCGCAGAAGTTGACCAGACAACAGTACGAGGCCGACCCGCGGTTCAAGGGCAAGTGGGGGATCATGTTGTCGGCCCAGGAGATCGTTAACCGCCGCCTGAAGGCGCCGGTGAAGCAAGGCCAGCCGTTTCTGACCACGGACTTCTATCTGCAGGGCACGGGCCCCAGCGTGGCGGACAATCTGCGGCCGGGCTATCGGGCGATTCCCATCCAGGTGTTGCCGACGCACGAGGGCGGGATCCACGCCGGCGTCCGGGTGGACGTGGTCTTCCGCAGCCAGGTTCGACCGGCGCGGGAGGGCCAGCCGGCCATTCCCGAAAAGACCGTCACCCTGTTGCGGCACCTGGAAATCCTCGAGGCGGTACAGCGGAGCGGCGGGCGCAGGGGATCGCCCACGTCGCCGATTCACGTGACCCTGGCCGTGCCGATCGAGCAGGCCGACGTGCTCGGCGCGGTCGAAGGGCGCGGCGAGATGTGGCTGGCGGCCACCCCGACGAAGGAGTCGGAGCAAGGCGCCATTCTTGGCACCATTGCCAACCCCAAGGCGGTGACCCTGGCAGACATCCTGGGGATCCAGCCGCCGGTGCCCCCGTTTGAAACTGCGATTTACCGCCGCGGGCACAGGCAAGTCAACAAGTTCGCCGGCGGCGTGTTGGTGAGCCAAACCGGACCTCCGGCCTCGGACGCGGTGCCGGCGCAGCCGGCGCCTCCAGGCAAGGAAGTGGCGCCAGCCGAGCCGGCGCCGGCCCAGCCGGAGCCGGCCCCGCCCACAGGCAAGGGTTCGGCCGATGTCCCGGCCGCGCCCGGTCGATTCGGGGCGCCGGACACGGGCCAGCCCTCCGCCACACTTTAACTGGAGTCTTGCAACGTGTCGATTCAAGGGGGACCACGCACGCGGCGCGGGGCGGTCATCACCTCGCTGGTGCTCGTGGAGCTCGGCGTGCTCCTGGGGGCCCTTGCGCTCGTGGTGAACCTGGGTTGGCTCCTGGCGGAGCAACTCCACTTGCGCCAGGCCTGTGAAGCCGCGTCGCTGGCGGGTGCGGCGGAACTGCTGGACCCGGAGGCCACGGCGTCGGACCCGGCGACCACCGCCCGCGTCGCGTCGGCTCAACAACAGGCGGGGGCTTTCTTCGCCGCCAACTCGCCCGCGATCCTCCGGACGACGGGCACGGATCAGGATGTGGTGGCCGGATGGGTCGACCATCCCGACTTGCCGTCGCCTCAAGGCACGTTCACGCCCTGGACCGGCAGCGGGCCCGTGAACACGTTGTTAGTGCGGGGTGTGCGGCGGCGGAGCGCCGGCCAATCCGTGGCCATTTGGCTGGGTAGCCTGTTCGGCATCGTCGACGCCGAGCCGGCGGCGGTAGCCCGGGCAACGATGGACCAGCGGGTGTATGGGTTTCGCCCCAACGGGCCGGCCCTGGTGCCGCTGGTGCCCTTGCTGGTTTACGCCGACGCCTCGTGGCCTTACGCCGTCTCTGGGACTCAGCCGCCGGCGCAGGACGTTTATACGGTCGATCCTTACGTTGTGGATCCCCGGCGCGACGACCGCCCTGGCTTCCGGCCAACAGAACGCCAATTGGCTGTCATTGGCCGGCACCGCGACCGATTTCGGCGTGGTGGCGCAACAGGTGACCGACGGCCTGGCCCCGAGCGACCTGGCGGCCTGCGGCGGCAGCTTGGCCCTGGCAGGCAGCGGGAACCTCTCGGTCTTCGCGGCCCCGGCGCCCACCGGAGACCAGGCGGCGGCCCTGCAGGCGGCCTTGTTCGGTATCCGCGGCCAGAAACGGGTGTGGCCCATCGGTACTTGCCTGTCCTCGGGCGGCCAGCCCACGGCCCAAATCCAAGGCTTCGTGGCCGGGTGCGTGGTCGACTGCGAGCAGGACGGCGACTCGATGAAAATCGTGGTGCAGGCGTGTACGGTCGAGACCGCCACGGCGATGACGGGCTCGCCCGCACCCGCCAACCCGTGGATCGGAAAGCTGATCCTCAACGAGGGGTATTAGAGCGTGATCGTTATGAGCAACCAGTTCAATCTGTTCACCGGCGGCATTGCGGCAGTGCCGGAGCACGTTCCCGCGTCGGAACGGGCGTTCCAGCAGCTCAAGGTCGATCTGCACCAGCGCCTGGTCGAGTCGTTGGACATGTCCGAGATCGACCGGGGCGGCGTGCTGCCGGAGTTGGCGGGAAACGTGCGGCAGTGGACCGCCGAGGCCTGCTCCACCCGCGAGGACCTGCCGGAGGACCTGGACCAGGATCGGCTGGCCGAGGAGCTCCTGGCCGAGGTGTTCGGACTGGGACCGCTGGAGAAGCTGACCCGGGACCCGGCCGTCAGCGACATCCTGGTCAACGATCCGAGCCACGTTTACGTGGAGCGCCACGGCCGCCTGGAGCTGACCGACTGCATCTTCGCCGACGAAGACCACCTGATGCGGATCATCCAGCGGATCGTGGGGCGCCTGGGGCGGCGAATCGACGAGATGAGCCCGATGGTCGATGCCCGGCTGCCCGACGGCTCCCGCGTCAACGCGATCGTTCCGCCGCTGGCGATTAGCGGCCCCACGTTGTCCATCCGGCGGTTCGGGGTGCGGGCGATGGATATGGCCGACCTCCTGGCCAACGGGTCGCTCACCCCGGAGATCGCCGAATTCCTGGCGGCGGTGGTGAAAGCCCGCATCGGGTGCGTCGTTTCGGGCGGCACCGGGGCGGGAAAGACCACGCTCTTGAACGCCATGAGCTCCTTCATTCCGGAAGCCGAGCGGGTGATCACCATCGAGGATTCGGCCGAGCTGAAGTTCCAGCACCGGCATTGGGTGAGGATGGAAACCCGGCCGGCCAATACCGAGGGGGTCGGCGAGGTCACCCAGCGCGACCTGGTCCGCAACAGCCTCCGGATGCGCCCGGACCGGATCATCATCGGCGAAGTCCGCGGCGCCGAGGTCTGGGACATGTTGCAGGCGATGAACACGGGCCACGACGGATCGCTGACGACGATCCACGCCAACAGCGCCCAGGACGCCCTGGCCCGGCTCGAAATGATGGTGGCGATGACGGGCTTCGAGCTGCCGACGGCCGTCGTCCGCCGCTACCTCGCCTGCGGCATCAGGCTGATCGTCCAGTTGGCGCGACTGGCGGGCGGCCCGCGGCGAGTGATGGGGGTCTCCGAGTTGTTGCGCGTCCAGGACGGCGCCTACGTGATGGAAGAGATCTTCGGCTACGAGCAGACGGGGGTCGACGCCGAGGGAGTGGTCGAAGGCCATTTCTACGTGACCGGTTATCGTCCGGAGTTCCTCTCTCGCGTGCGGGCCGCCGGGATCCGCCTGCCCGACACCCTGTTCATCCCCGACCCTGCTGGAATCGGGAAGCAGCCATGAATCCCACCGCGCTGGCGTTTGTGATCTATGCCGGAGTGGGCCTGACGGTGGCCGCCGTGCTCATGGTGTTTCGCGATCTGGCGATCCGCCGCCGCCTGGCCCGCGGTGAAGCGGCCGAGGGTCCGGAGACATCGCGCCGCTTGGGACCGATCCTGCCGCCGGCCGAAATGGCCGCAGCGGAGCTCCGGGGCGAGTCGCGGCTGGCGCAACTCGTGGCGGAAACCGGCTCCGACTTCACTCCGGACACGCTCGTGCTGATGGCCATCGCCGCCGGGCTGGCCCTGGGGGGAGCAATGTTCTTGTGGCGGAACGATTGGCTGGCGGGGGCGGCCGGGGCGGTCGTCGGGGCGATGGCCGTCGCCATCGTGCTCTTCTTCCTCCGCTTCCGAAGACGCCGTGCCATTCGCGATCAACTCCCTGACGCCATGGAGATGATGGCCCGCGCGGTCCGCGCCGGCGAGTCCCTGGATCAGGCCATCGCCCTGGTCGGCAACTCGGCGTTCCGGCCGGTTGCCGCCGAGTTCCGCAGTTGCGCGAGCCAGATGAGGATGGGACTGTCCCTGGAGGCCGCCGTCCGCAACCTGGTCCGCCGCGTGCCCTTGCCCGAGACGCGGATCCTGGCGATGATCTTCATCGTGCAGCGGCGCAGGGGCGGCAACCTGCCCGTCACGCTGGAGCGGTTGGCCCGCGTCTTCCGCGACCACGCCAATTTCTACCGCCAGTTCTGGACCTCCACCGCGGTCGGACGCGGCAGCGCCATCCTGATCGCCGTGATCGCCCTGGGGCTGGACCTGGCAGTCATCCTTTGGCATCCGGACTACGCGCGGAAACTGCTGGAAACCGATCCCGGACGCATCATGCTCGCCGCGGCCCTCGCGCTGCAGGTTGTCGGAATCAGTTGGGCGGTGTGGCTGTTCCGGTCGGATTACTAGGGATTTGGGGATTTAGGGATTTGGGGATTTAGGGATTTAGGGATTTGGGGATTTGGGTTTGGAAAAGCCCCGGCACTGCGTGCCGGGGGTCGGAATGAAAAGCCCCGGCACTGCGTGCCGGGGGTCGGAATGAAAAGCCCCGGCACTGCGTGCCGGGGGTCGGATATAGGCAGCGGAGAGTCCTCGCGTGGGAATGCTCGATCTACTGACACTGGCGGTCTTCCTCTTCGTCCTGAGCCTGGTGTGGCTCCTGGCGGGCCGCATGCTCAGGCCGCGGGCCGCGCCGGCGGGGCTGTTCCCTCCGGGGGGCGCGATGGGCCAGCCGG
>JBEKCP010000665.1:0-3109 GCA_050014815.1 Thermoguttaceae bacterium
TTCGGCCTGGCCGTGCCGGCGCCGGGGCAACTGACCGCCGCCACCACAACGGCTACAATGATTCCGACGGCCAAGCAACCCGCCTTCAACACAATGCCCATGGGTGTACTCCTTCGCCGGGCCAATATAAGTCCACGACGCCCCCGGAACAAGTCATGCCCGACCCAAGCCTCCATATCGTCCTCTTCCAGCCGGAGATTCCGTCGAACACGGGCAATGTGGGCCGGACGTGCGTGGCGGTCGGGGCCAAACTGTGGCTGGTCCGCCCGTTGGGCTTCCGGTTGGACGACCGCCGGCTCCGCCGGGCCGGGCTGGACTACTGGCAGCACCTCGACTGGGAGGCGGTCGATGACTGGCCGGCCTTGCTCGGGCGGTTGGGAGGCCGCCGCCCCTGGCTCCTGAGCAAGACGGCCGCCACGTGCTATACCGAGGCCCGGCTGGCGGCGGGCGACGTGCTGGTCTTCGGCAGCGAGACGCAGGGGCTGCCCGTCTCGGTGCTCGAAAGCCATGCGGACCGCTGCCTCCGGATTCCGATGCGTCCGGAGGCCCGCAGCCTCAACCTCTCAGTCAGCGTTGCCGTGGTGGCCTACGAGGCGATGCGCCAGGGGCGCGGTGCCGTCATGTAGCCGGCACACTCCGTGTGCCGGACTGCCGCGACCAACCTTCGGTCGGTGCCCGGAGTGTGCGGGGTACATAAGATGGCCAGGTTGCCGCCGCCGCGACCGCCCGGTAAACTTCTCTTAGCGGGGGCATGATTCCTTGCAAGAGGGGCGGCCATGCGCGGCACGGTGGGGCGGATCAATCGACTGCGGGTCCGCGTGGCGGCAGGAATCCTTGCCATCGCCGTCGCCTCGCCGCTTCCGGCCCAGCAGGCCGGTGTGCTGCCGCCGCCCCCCGCGATCCCGCCGCGTGGCTCGTCCTCGCCTGCCGACAGTTACGACTCGCTCAAGGCGGGACAGGATGCCTATCAATGGGCCGAGCGGGAGCGTCAAGCCCAGATCGGCTGGCAGGCGGGAACTCTGAGTGGCCTTTCCGGCATGAACCCCCGGCTCCCGTTGCGGGCGTATCGGCCGCTCTTGCCCGACCTTTGGGCCTATCCCTACTGGGCCTATCCTCCCTATTATGGCATGGTGGCGCAGCCGACCGGGCATGAGAAGATCTGGACGGGGCCGAACAGCTATATTTACCGGCCGCGATGGGACCTGCCGCCGGCGTCTGCCGGGCCCCATCCGCCATGGCCTGCCCGGCCGGGTCTGCCAGGGACTGGGCGATCCAAGGTTCCGCCGCCGCCACCGCCTATGCCGCCGACAGAAGGCGACCTGCCGCCCACGGCGAGAAGCCTGTGAAAAATCGGTGTGGGCCCCCCTCGACTTGAGCCACGCTTATGCTAGAATACTATTTACCTAGCATGACGGAAGTCGTTGCGAGGCACCCAGACGCGGGGTGGAGCAGCCTGGTAGCTCGCGAGGCTCATAACCTCGAGGTCAGAGGTTCAAATCCTCTCCCCGCCACTTGACGTAAACCTTGCCGAACTAAGAAGTTAGATACCTGCCGACGGTCGGCAGCGCGGCCTTGTAAGTCAGAGCGAAAGGGGTAGCGACTACCCCTCTGACAGAAAGGACGTGCTGCAATGGCATCGACCGCCGTTTCCGTTCCCAAGTACCGCCGCCACAAAGGCACCGGGCAAGCCTTCGTGCAGGTCCGCGGCAAGCGCCACTATCTCGGCCGCTACGGTACTCCCAACAGCAAAGAGCGCTACGCTCGTTTCGTCGCCGAGCTTTCCTCCCGGCCGGCGATCAGCCCGGTCGTTACCGCCGCCGACCAGGCCACCATCACGGTGGTCGAAGTCGCCGACGCCTACCACGAATTCGCCAAGGGCTACTACCGCCGCAAGGACGGCACCCCCAGCGGTTGGCTTGCCCATATCCGCCTGATGTTGACCAGGCATCTATCAGGGCTCTACGGCCGCACTCCCGCCGTGGAGTTCGGCCCCAGGTCATTCAAGGCGATCCGGCAGACATTGATCGACGCCGGGCACTCCCGCCCCTACATCAACAAGCTGATGGCGATCATCCCCAGGGCCTTCAAGTGGGCCGCGGCCGAGGAACTGGTGCCCGCCTCCATCTACCATGCCCTTCGCACAGTGGAGGGCCTGCGGAAGGGACGCACGACCGCCCGGGAGCCCGTTCCCGTCAAGCCGGTCGAGGATACGCTGGTCGAGGCCACGTTGCCCCACCTGCCCGTGGTCGTCGCCGATATGATCCGCTTCCAGCGGTGGACGGGGGCCCGCCCGGGCGAGGTCTGCCAGTTGCGCCCGATGGACCTGGACCGCAGCGGCGAGGTCTGGCAGTACCGGCCAGCATCGCACAAGACGGAGTATCACGGTCGAGAGCGGATCATCTACATCGGCCCAAAGGCCCAGGGGATCATTCTGCCCTACTTGTTGCGAGAGGAAACCGCCTACTGCTTTTCTCCAGCGGAGAGCGAGGCTAAACGCCATGATGAAATGCGGGCACGCCGCAAGAGCAGGGTGCAGCCTTCCCAATGGAACCGGCGGAAGCACCGCCAGGTCCGAACGTATAGGACGCAGTACACGAAGGACAGCTACGCCCGGGCGCTCCGGCGGGCAATCGACAAGGCCAATCGGGAGACGACCAAGAAAGCCGCGGAGGCGGGAATCACCGACCCGCAGTTGCTCGCCCATTGGCACCCCAACCAGTTGCGGCACACTCGCGCCACTGAGGTTAGGCGGCAATACGGGCTGGAGGCGGCACAGGTCCTTTTAGGCCATGCGAAGGCCGACGTCACCCAGGTTTACGCCGAGCGAGACAACGCTCTGGCAGTAGAGGTGACACGGAAGATCGGATAACATACGTGCAGCCGGGTTGCGGGGTAGCTCCCCGTCAGGTCGGCCGGTTTCCGTGGAAATACCTTCGCCACGGGGACCGGCTGGCCGCCCGGATGAAAGGAAGGTCATCGTGTCCGCCGCCGTTGCTATCACTTTTCAGAATCTCCGGCGCCTCTTCTCCAAAGCCGCACCTCACGAGTTCACACACCAATGGGCCGACCAGTGCCTTATGTGGCTTCGCAGCTTCGCCGTCACGCTGAC
>JBEKCP010000666.1:0-3107 GCA_050014815.1 Thermoguttaceae bacterium
TGAAAAAGCCAGCCAAAATCGAACCGATCCGCGATCTGCCGGAGATACTGGATTATCCGCGCGACATTCAACCGATTCTCAATCGAAACTGCCTCTCGTGCCATAATCAGGAGAAACACGAGGGCGATGTGATACTCAGTGGTGAACTACTTGGACTGTGGCAGAGATTCAGCGGTTTCTCTCGAAGCTACTGGGTTCTCATGGAACCAGCACGAAAACTCATCGCCCATGGTGAAAATGGAGGTGGCAATCGCCCGCCACGTTCGATCGGCACCTCGGCCAGTCGCCTGCTGACATTCATTGACGGCAGTCATCAAAAGGTGAAAGTGACCGATCTGGAACGAAGGACCATCATGTTGTGGATTGAAGTGGGCGCAAACTATGCGGGCACCTATGGATCGTTGTGGAAGGGAGCGGCTCGTTTCGATGCCGCCAGCGGATTCCGTCCCACATGGCAATATATGGTCGAAATGAAGCGGTACGGTATTCTGCCGGAATCGTTCGATATCAACAAGGATCCGATCGACTGTTACGCCGTGGATCAGGCATATTGGAAGTCGTTCTGGTATAAAAGCCCCGTTATCTCTACGGAGAGCAAGCGTTGATTGGCAAACATGTCTAAGCAGTAAGTTTGTCTTATCATCCAACAACCAGGACGGTCCATCAACAGTAACCGAATGTCCATCGCCATACCAACACCGCGATCCACTTCCAATCCGGTTCGCGGCGTGGTAATATCGAGAACGATTTAGAGAAGACTGAAAGAAAGTAGAAAGGCACTTCACCATGACCATCCGAGCTTATGCCGCCGCCAAGATCGGCGGGCGCCTGGAGCCGTTCGAGTATGAACCCGGGGCACTGCGGCGCGACGAAGTGGAAATCGTCGTGGACTACTGCGGCCTCTGCCACAGCGATATCAGCATGCTGGACAACGCCTGGGGGATCAGCGAGTATCCGCTCGTGGCCGGCCATGAAGTGGTCGGCAAGGTCTCGGCCCTGGGCGAAGACGTGAGGCACTTGTCCGTGGGCCAGACGGTGGGCATCGGCTGGTGCGCCCGGTCGTGCCTGGCGTGCGAGCACTGCCGGCGGGGCGACCATAACCTGTGCGCGTCGGTCGAGGGGATTTTTGGCGGCGGCCGGCACGGCGGGTTTGCCGACCGCGTCCGCGTGCAGGCCGCGTGGGTCAACCCCTTGCCCCCAGGGCTTGACGTTGCCAAGGCCGGCCCGCTGCTGTGCGCCGGGATTACGGTCTTCAATCCGTTGGTGCAGTTCGACGTGCGGCCCACGGACCGCGCGGGCGTGGTGGGCATCGGCGGGCTGGGCCACGTGGCGCTGAAGTTCCTGCGCGCGTGGGGCTGCGAGGTGACGGCCTTTACAACCAATCCGGCCAAGGCCGGCGACGCGCTCGCCATGGGCGCGCATCACGTGGCCGGCTCGCGCGACAGCGAGGCATTGAAGCGGTTGGCCGGTTCGCTGGACTTCATTCTGGTCACGGTGAACGTGCCGCTCGATTGGAACGCGTATTTGGCGGCGCTGCGGCCCCGCGGCCGGCTGCACTTTGTCGGCGCGGTGCTCGAGCCTGTGCCGGCCCCCGTGTTTCCGCTGATCGTCGGCCAGAAATCGATCTCCGGCACACCGACGGGCGGTCCCGCCGCCATTGCCGCGATGCTCGACTTTGCGGCCCGGCACGGGATCGAGCCGGTGACCGAGACCTGTCCGCTCTCGAAGGTGAACGAGGCGATCGAGGACTTGCGTGCCGGCAAGCCTCGCTACCGCCTGGTGCTCGACTGCCGGGGATAGGGATGACCCTGGTTGCCGCGCATCGTCGGCCGGTTAGCGCCCAGACGGTCATCGTTGACGGCGCCATGATAACCTTCGGCAAGTGAGGGAAATGTCTGCTATGAAAATCGCATATCGATTCACCGTGTTGCTGGCCATCCTTGCGATGGGCGCGACGGCCGAGGGCCGGGCGGATCTGGCCGAACTGCCCGGGGTTGCCGGCGGCCAAGTTCGCGGTCTGGTGGTCCATTTGGGGACCAGCGACGGCAAACTGGAATTGCAGCTTGCGGCCTCGGGCAAGGCGTTGGTTCACGGCCTGGCCGTGGACACGGCCGGCGCCCATCGGGCCCGCCAGGCGATCGCCCGGGCCGGCCTCTACGGCGTGGCCAGCGCAGAAACCTGGGCCGGCGGCGAACTGCCCTACGGCGACCAACTGGTCAACTTGTTGATCGCCGATCTCGACGCGCTGGGCGAGTGGGCGCCGCGCCGCGAGGAAATCCTCCGCGTGTTGGCGCCCGGCGGCGCCGCCTGCCTGCGAACCGGCGGCGCCTGGCAACGCACGACCAAGCCGTTCCCGGCCGAAATGGACGACTGGCGCTACTACCTGCACGACCCCAGCGGCAATCCGGTCTCCCGTGATCGGCTGGTCGGGCCGGCGACGACGCTCCGTTGGATCAACAGTTACGCGGCAGTGGGCGGCAGCACCGAAGGCGGGACCGGATATCGAATCGCCGACGGCCTGGCCTTCCATCATCTCCAGCTTGCCCGCAAAGGAGCGTCCGGGCCGTTGGTGGCGCGCGACGCGCTGAACGGCCTGCCGCTGTGGCGGCGCGAAAGCACGAACATGTCCAGCCGCGCGGAGATGGTCGCCAAGGACGGCAAGCTCTTCGCCCTCGTGCCCGACGGCAAGCAGGATCGCTACAGCGCGCTGGATGAGAAGACCGGCGAAATCCTCAAGGTCTATGATCGGGTATCCTTTGCCGGAGTCTCGGGGAAGCAGGTGCGGGCCATGCACATGGGCGGCCTGATCGTCCTGACCAATGGCACCGAAACCCTCACGGCCCTGGACGAGGCGACTGGCGAAGTCCGCTGGACCTTCCGCGACTCGGACAGCCGGCCGTTCTTTCCCGTCCTCGACGCCGACCACAAGCGGCTTTTCGTGGCCCTGGCGCAACCGAAGCCGGGCTACGAGGTGGAGCACTGGAGCCGCTGGCCCGGTGTGGTCGCCGAGGCGATCGTGGCCCTCGATGCTGCGACCGGCAAGACCCTGTGGCGGAACACCGACCTGCGCGGCCGCATCGTCGGCCAACTGCTGATCGACGGAGACC
>JBEKCP010000667.1:0-3100 GCA_050014815.1 Thermoguttaceae bacterium
TGGTCAGTGACGGGGCCAAGGCGGCGAGCGTGTTCCCGGTGGTTAGCGGTTACGAACTGGAAGGAGTCCGGATCGAGCACTTGATCATTGAGGGCAACCGTGAACACAACCCGGCGCTCGATGGCTGCCGTGGCGGCGGCATCTTCCTCTATCGCGGCTTCGGCACCGTCATTGAGCATTGCACGGTGCGGGACTACAGCGGCGACGGCATCAGCTTCCAGCAGTCAAACGATGTGCTGGTCAACGACTGCGTCAGCGAGAACAACAGCGGATTGGGACTGCACCCCGGCAGCGGCTCGCAGCGCGCCACCATTCGTAAGTGCGTGGCGCGAAACAACGGCGCTGACGGGCTGTTCCTCTGCTGGCGCGTTCGTCATGGCCTGTTCGAGGACAATGTGCTCGAAGGCAATGGGCGCAACGGCATTTCGATTGGCCACAAGGACACCGACAATCTGCTGCGCAACAACCAAGTGCGGGGAAACGGGGAGGATGGGATTCTCTTTCGCGATGAAACGCTGGGCATGGCCGGTCACCGCAATCGTCTGGAGAATAATCTCATTGAAAACAACGGCCGGAGCCAGGAGGTGGCCGGCATTCGCGTCCGGGGCGAGACTCGCGACATCGTCCTGAAGAACAATCACCTTCGGGACACCCGGCCCGCCGAGCAGCTTAGGCAAACCACCGGTATCTGCTTGGAACAAAAGGTCGGCTCTGTAACTCTCGAAGGCAACAGCATCGAAGGCAAGATCCCGGTAAAGGATCAGCGCCAGGAAGACGGAAAGAAAGCCACCCCGTTATCCAAACCATGAGAGTCCCTGCGCCAGTCGCGTCTCTGCGGTTTTTCTGGCCGTGGGCATTAGTTGCGGCTTTGCCGCCCTGTGTCCTTGCCCCTCGGCGTCTTTGCGTTCGCTCCCCTTCTTAGGATGAACCGCGAAATGCGCCGAAGCCCTATCCTCGCCCTTTATCATTCTGCTGCAGTGCTCGCAGCGGCTTTTCTCCTGACAAGCGGGACGACCACCCGATCCCTGGCGGACGCTGTCGTAAGGGCTGCATGGGCTGGCGGCGCCGGGGCCGCTTCAGCCCACAAGGCTGCTGACCGGACTGCGGTCTTCGACCTCGAAGGAAAGCGAATTCTGCAGGACGAAGACCACGTCGGTATTGTAAATGGCAAACTGACAGCCGGCATCAACTACCGCGACGTGGCGGGCCTCGCAGGACTCTGGGCGCCGCCGTTTGTCAGCTCGAACTTCGTCCTCGACAGCCGCGTGGGTGGTGAAAAGGTGCCTACCTCAAAGTGGTTGTGGAGGCCATTCCAGGTTGAACGCGTCGGGAGCCTGGGAGATGTCTCGGTCTCGAGCATCACTACCCTGATTTACGGACACCGGGCCGCGGTGGTGAGTTTCACCTTCAAGAACTCCGGCCGCACCGCGGTGCCGTTGGAGTTCTTCACTCTCGGGTGGCTGGATTCGGTGCAGGATTGGTGCTTCGCGCGGCCGGGCAGTCGGACGGAAACGACTCTGCTGGCCATTGGGCGGCGGCTGACTTTGCGACAGGGCGAGATGTCGATGGTCCTGGCAATCGATTCACCCGAATGGTCTTGGAATGTGGCAGGCAACCTCGGCCATGCGGTCGCTCTATTGCCGTCGAAAGCGACGAGGTCGGTAAATGTAATCATCGCCATCGGCTCCGGCGACGAGCCAGGATCCAGTGTCAACCAAATCGCGGCGGATCCTTCCGGCGCAACCACCGCGGCGACAAAGGAATACGCCCGGCAGGTAAACGAGGTCTTTGCCCGATTGCCCACGTTCACCAGCGATAACCAGCAACTGGTGCGATGGTACAACCGGTCTCTGGTGCATTTTCTGATGAACCGCTGGGATGTGCCGGAGTTTGTGCTGCATCCCTACTACGCCACGGGCAGCGTTAAGGGCGGCTGCGTGGCCAACTACCTCTGGAACTTCGGCGAGGCTTGGGAGATTCTCCCCATATTCGACGCACCCGCCGCGCGCGGTCACATCAAGCAATTCCTCCAATGCGACCTGCTCAAACACTTTCTGTTCAATCCGATCACGGGGGCAGCGGACGGCCCCTGGTACATGGTTAACCAGGAAAAGATCATCGGTCTGACTTACTACTACGTTCTCCTGACTGGGGACACGGGATTCCTCGACGACACCGTCGAGGGCAAGAGCGTCCGGGAACATATGGTGATCCAAGCCATGTTTGGGGACGACTTGGGGAAGGAACCCGTGCTGATTGACTATGGGCCCTCGAACAGTCATCTCGAGTTGCGTCGGCGCCACACCTACAACCATGTCATGCCCGACTTAAACGCGCGGCGTTACGCGAATTACCTGCGGGCAGCGACGCTCTGTGATTTGGCGGGCAAACCAGCGCCGTTTCTCCGGGAACGAGCGGAACTGCTTAAACCGCTGCTAAAAGCGCGGTTGTGGGACGCGAAAGCCGGTTGGTTCCGGTTTGAGGATGGCCGGGGTCACAACGAATTGCGCTACACCGTGCAGATGTTCAAGCCGATTGGGAGCGGTGTGTTCGATAAAGAATGCGAAGAGGACTTGCTTCGCCACCTGAATCCGGACGAGTTCCTCTCCGCCTACGGCTTGCACAGTATTTCGAAGCAGGATCCGGCTTACGATCAACTTGATATCGACAACGGGGGAGGTGGTATCTGCACCAGCTTTCCGCCCCAGATCATCGAGCGGCTCTACCAGGCCGGGCAACCAATACGAGCCGCGGATATCCTGGGGCGCCTTTTATGGTGGGTGGATACGATGCCCTACTGGGGTGACTCCATCGCCGCCAATTGCAAAGATTATCGCCGCGACACTCCTCTCCAGTGCGCGTTCGACAGTGTTGCGGCGGCGCAGTGTATCATCTTTGGTGTCTTCGGAGTGAGCGCCCGTCCGGATGGCGACGTGCTCATCAAGCCGCACCGACTACCCTTCGCCCGCCGGCTGGCGCTCAATGGACTCCATATCCGCGGCCGATCGCTCGATGTCCGTATCGACGGAGGCAATTTCACGGTGTGCTGTGGTGACCGAAACATCAGGGCCTCCATCGGCGAAGCCGCAGTGGTTGCCAC
>JBEKCP010000668.1:0-3091 GCA_050014815.1 Thermoguttaceae bacterium
CCCGGGCGATCGACCGCGGCGAACAGTGGCTGATGGACCATCTGCCGGCGGTCCGCCGCGCCACGGCCGAGAGCCTCTACAACAACTGGACCCACGCCTACGCGATCGACGCCCTGGTCCACATGCTCCACCGCCGGCCCAACGACGCCGACCGGTGCCGCAGGATCCGCGAACTGATCGAGCACCAGATCGAGATGCTCGGGCGGTACGAGTGCGTCGACGGCGGTTGGGCGTACTACGACTTCCAGTATCGTACCCAGCGGCCCAGCGGCTCGACGATCAGCTTCGTGACGGCCACGGCCCTGGTGGCGATGGCCGAGGCCCGGCAGGAAGGCATCGCGATCCCCCAGCGGCTGGTGGACCGGGCCGTGGCCTCGATCCGCCGCCAGCGGAAGCCCGACTTCAGCTACGACTACGGCGAATACCTCAAGTACAGGCCGATGTTGCCGGTCAACCGTCCCGGCGGCAGCCTCGGCCGCTCGCAGGTCTGCAACCTGGCCATGCGGCTCTGGGGCGACAAGGAAGTGACCGACGCGGTGATGCGGACCTGGCTGGACCGCCTCTTCGCCCGCAACCTTTGGCTGGACCTGGGCCGCAAGCGGCCCATCCCGCACGAATCGTTTTTCCAGGTCGCCGGCTACTTCTTCTATTACGGCCACTATTACGCCGCACGGTGCATCGAGCAGTTGCCGCCGGCGGACCGCGGGCCGCTCTTCGACCAACTGGCCCACGTCCTCCTCCGTCTCCAGGAGCAGGACGGCTCCTGGTGGGACTTCCCCCTCTACGACTACCACAAGCCCTACGGCACGGCCTTCGCCATCATGGCGCTGGGGCACTGCGGGAAACCCTAGCAGCCTGCCCGGCCCGGCATGTTGACAAGACCCGGCCGCCGGGGGAAGATAGCGGGCGGTGGCAGCCGTCTGGCACGCGATCACGATGGTAGGTCCCGCTCGCCGAGCGGGACCCCCGTTTCGCAGAGTCCCGCCCGGCAGGCGGGACCTACGGCGCAGAGTCCCGCCCGGCAGGCGGCACCTACGGCGCAGGGTCCCGCCCGGCAGGCGGGACCTACGGGCTGCCGAAGCGGTCCGGTAGAGCCCGTCCTAACAGAATACTCACACCGACATAACCATTACCTAATTGGCCCCCATTAGACTCGCAGAGGCGGCCATGCCTGCACTCCAATCCTATCGCGGCATGCTGGCTGCACGGGGAACCAGCATGATGAAAAAATCGGTGCTGATTGTAGAGGATGACGAAGATATACGCGAGCTGGTAAGCTACCACCTGCTCAAGGAGGGGTATCAGGTGGCAAGTGTCGCCTCGGGCGAGGAGGCCCTGGCGATTGCGGGCTCGCAGCCGCCGGACCTCATCCTCCTGGATGTCATGCTGCCCGGCATCGACGGCATGGCCGTTTGCCAGAAGCTCCGGCAGGCCCCGGAGATGGCCGCAACGGCCATCATGATGTTGACGGCCAAGGGGGAAGAGGCCGACATTGTCCGGGGCCTGAACCTGGGCGCCAACGATTACGTTACGAAGCCGTTCAGTCCGAGGGTGCTCCTGGCACGGATTCGGGCGGCCCTGCGGCGTGCGGAGGTCCCCGCCGCGCCGGCCGAGGAGTCCGAGCCCGACCGTGGCGACGTCATTGAAATGCACGGTCTGGTGATCCACCCCGGCCGTCACGAGGTCCGCTTCGAGGGCAAAGTGGTGCCGCTGAGCTCCACGGAGTTTCGCGTCCTGTACTTCCTGGCCAGCCGGCCCGGTTGGGTCTTCAGCCGGCAGCAGATCCTCGACGGGGTCCACGGCGACAACTACGCCATCACCGATCGGGCGGTAGACGTTCAGATCGTCGGCCTTCGCAAGAAGTTGGGCGGCGCCGGCCGGTACGTCGAGACCGTCCGCGGGGTCGGCTATCGGTTCAAGGAATAGCGGATGCGCAAGCGAGGCCTACTGGGGCAGCTCTTTTTCGCCTACCTGGCGATTACCCTGATGGTGACGGCCGTGGTGGTCGTCTACGCCTCGTACAAGGTCCAGCAGCTCTACAAGAACGAGACGGCGCTGGACCTGGAGCGGGCTGCCCGCCAATGCGAGTCGGAGTTGGCGGATCTGGTGGCCGGCGGCTCCGCCGAGATCCTGGATGACAAGTGCCGCGATTTGGCCGACGTGCTGGGCCTCCGCTTGACGGTGATCCTCCCCTCGGGAAAGGTCGTAGCCGACAGCCACGAGAACCCTCGCGAGATGGACAACCACCGCGACCGCCCGGAGGTCGCCGACGCGCTGGGGGGCCATGTGGGCCGGCAGACTCGCCATAGCGACACGCTGAAGGACGATCTCATTTACGTCGCGATCCCCGTGTGGCGCGGGGGGCGCGTTTCGGCGGTCTTTCGGGCGGCGATGCCCGTCCGCTCGCTGGTCGCGACGTTGCGGGACGTGAACCGGGAGATCCTCGCGGCCGGCCTGCTGGCCGCGGGACTGGTGGCGGCGGCGAGCTTCTGGGTCTCCCGGCGGATCATCCGCCCCCTGGACGACATCCGGCAGGGCGCCGAACGATTCGCCCGCGGCGAGCTCGATCACCGGCTGCCGGGCTCCGGCTCGGAGGAGATCGACCGCCTGGCCGACGCCTTGAACCGCATGGCCGAGCAACTCGGCGAGCGGATCCAGACCATTCTCCGCCAGCAGAACGAGCACGAGGCGATGCTCTCCAGCATGGAGGAGGGCGTTCTGGCCGTGGACCAGGGCGGCACCATACTGGCCGCCAACGAGACCTGCGCGCGGCTCCTGGAGGCCGAGGGGGTCGCATTGCGGGGCCGGCCCATCTACGAAGTCCTCCGCAAGCCCCCGTTGGTCCGGTTCATCGAGACCGCGCTGGCCAGCCCCGGCCCGATCGACGAGGACCTCCGCTCCTTCGGGACCGAGGAGCGGTGGCTCAGCGCCCACGGCACGGCGCTGGACGACGCCCAGGGGCGGAGGATCGGCGTGCTGGTCGTGCTGCACGACATCACCCGGCTGCGGCGGCTGGAGAACATCCGCCGCGATTTCGTCGCCAACGTCTCGCACGAGCTCCGCACCCCCATCACGTCGATCAAGGGGTTCG
>JBEKCP010000669.1:0-3088 GCA_050014815.1 Thermoguttaceae bacterium
ACTAACGAAAAATATATACCTACAACACGCACAACATATATAAAGTGGGAAGTTCGGGCAGCCAGTCGGAATTTCTTGTTCAAGGCTCCCACACCTACACTCACTCCGGCTCGTATTATGTCGTGGTCTATGCAACGGGGCCCGATGGCACCAGCAATAGCACGCAAACCACCCAGGCCCAGGTGGCCCCGGGCCTGCTCTCCCTCGGCGACCTGAGTCCCACCCAGTGGAACGTCAACGAGAAAGGCTACAACGGCACGATCTCGGTCAGCGGCGGGACGGGCGGATACAAGGACTTGCAGATCACCGGCCTGCCTACGGGCCTGAGCGGCAGTTTGTCGGGCAGCACGATCACGATCTCCGGCACCCCCACCCAAAGCGGCACATTCAACCTCCAGGTGTCGTTGGAGGACAGCAAGGGCAATCCGGGCGGCGGATCGTACAGCTTGACGATCAACCCGGTGACGATCAACCTCGGCAGCCTCAGTCCCGCGCAATGGACGCAGAACGAGCCCAATTACGACGGCACGATCTCCGTTAGCGGCGGCACTGCACCTTACAGCAATCTGCAAGTTACCGGCCTGCCCAGCGGGTTGAGTGCCTCGCTTTCCGGCAGCACCATCAGCATCACGGGCAAGCCGGCGCAGAACGGCACTTTCAACCTGGGAGTGTCGCTCCAGGACAGCAACGGCAACCAGGGGAGCGGCAGCGACACCTTGACGATCGCCCCCGCCCCTACGCTTACCGTCGGTAGTCTTAGCCCGGCCCAGTGGACGCTGAACCAGCCCGGCTATAGCGGCAGTATCTCGGTCAGCGGCGGAACGGGCGTTTACAGCAACTTGTCGGTCACGGGCCTGCCCACCGGGCTGTCCGCATCGCTCTCGGGCAGCACTATTACAGTCAGCGGCACGCCCACGCAAAGCGGCACGTTCAACAACATCGCCGTGTCGCTCCAGGACAGCAACGGCGACCAGGGCAGTGGCACGGAGAGCCTGACCATCGTCAAGCCGGTCTCCGCTCCCACCTTGGGCCCCTTGTCGGCCCTTACAACATCCAAAGTCGGCAGCGCCTGGCAGGCCAAGTTCACCATGAAGGTCAGCGGCGGGACGGCCCCCTACAAGCTTTCCTCCATCGGCGGCCTGCCGTCAGGCATGAAGGCCACACTCTCGGGCAGCACGATTACGATCAGCGGCAAGCCAGCCATGCTCGGTTCGTTCAATTGCGCGGTCAACCTGACCGACAGCAAAGGCATCAAGCCCAGCAACCCGTCGTTCGTACTCACGATCAACGCGGCGGCGATCGGGCAGAGCAATGGGGTTCTCACCGGCAACGCGACGCTCACCAACCTGCCCAAGACCAAGGGATTGGCCGCGGCAATCAGCACCGCGGCGGCAGGCACGACATCGGTGACCAACGCCGAAATGCGGACGATCATCGCCGTGGAAACGCAGGCCAACCCCAAGAACTTCGGCGTCAACGGCAGTGTCGCGGGTCCCTTCCAGGTGAGCGTAGCGGCGGCCAAGCAGGTCGGCTACACCTTGACCTTGAGCCAGTTGGCCGTGTGGTCCACCAATGTCTCCGTGGCGGCGAAATATCTGCAATACTGCGCGACCCAGTTGGCCAACATGGGATTCCCCGTCACGGCACTGAATCTGTACCTGGTGTATCAACAAGGCCCGGCAGGCGCCAAGACCCTCCTGACCGCGGTCCAGAACGGCACTGCCGGCAGCACGCCGGCAACGGCCAATGAAATCTCGAACTTGCCGGCCAACCTGAAGGGTTTCATCCCCACGAGCAAGCTCACCGTGCAGAACTACTACGATTATTGGTCGGCTTACTTCCAGACGATCAACGGCATCGTGAATCCCTAAGGCGGATGTCCGCAACTCCTTGACAAGACCCCGGTTTGGGATTATTGATAGGGTGCTTGATTGGTCCAGCCCTATTGTTCAATCCCCTGGGGAGTTGCATTTTGATCCGAACTTTTCGTCTGACGTGCGTGCCGATTGTACTCGCGATTCTGGCCTGCGGCCTCCCCTCCCGGGCGGCAGCGGCTGGGCCGGCGCCCTTGATCTTCGACACCGACATGGGCAACGACGTCGACGACGCCCTGGCCCTGGGGATGATCCACGGCTTCCAGCGTCGCGGCGGCTGCCGCCTGATTGCGGTCACCCTCAGCAAGGACAACCGCTACGCCGCGCCCTTTGTCGACATCGTGAACACTTTCTACGGTTACAGCGATGTCCCGATCGGCGTGGTGCGGGGCGGCATGACGCCGGACGACGGTAACTACCTCCGGAAAATGGTCTGCGCCGAAGATAACGGGCAGCCGCGTTATCCCCACAAGCTCCGCGACGGCAGCCAGGCCCCGGAGGCCACGGCCGTTTTGCGGCGGGCGTTGGCCGCCGAGGCCGACGGTTCCGTGGTGGTTGTCTAGGTCGGCTTTTCCACCAACCTGGCCCGGCTGTTGGACTCGCGGCCCGACGGCGTTTCGCCGCTGGACGGTAAGACGCTGGTCCGCCGCAAGGTGCGGTTCTTGAGCGCGATGGCGGGCAATTTCGGTTCGGCGCCGGGCGACCACTTCAAGGAGTACAACGTGGTGACCGACGTGGCCTCGGCCAAGAAACTCTTCCAGCAGTGGCCCACGCCGATTGTTCTCAGCGGTTTCGAGGTGGGCAACGCCATTTCGTATCCGCACCGCAGCATCGAGCAGGACTACAAGTACGTGCCGCACCACCCCGTGGCCGAGGCATACAAGCTGTACGGGCAGATGCCCTACGACCGGCCCACCTGGGACCTCACCAGCACGCTGTATGCGATCCGGCCCGACGACCATTCCTTTGGCCTGTCGCGGCCGGGCCGGGTCGTGGTTGGCGACGACGGGGTCACGCATTTTCAGGCCGAAGAGGGCGGGCCGCACCGCTATCTGACCGTCAATCGGGAACAGGCCCTGCGGATCCGCGAGGGGTTGGTCTACCTGTGCAGCGATCGGCCGGCCGGCGTGATCGAGCGCGAGAAGCAGTTGGCCGAGATCGACCGGCGGCGAAAGGTCCACTCTACGCGGGCGACCCCCGAATCTCGCGTGCAA
>JBEKCP010000670.1:0-3084 GCA_050014815.1 Thermoguttaceae bacterium
TAGAGTACGCAACCGGATCGTTATCCCCCCAGAGTAGGCAATGGCAGACCTGGCAGGATATATGGGACAAGCCGTTTTTAGGGAAGCTGGCGAAAACTCTGGTATTGCGGGTTCCGCAAGGCCGATGAGGTCGAAGGACGGGTATCGTTAGCCCGGATTACTCAAGGGCAAGGGATCCGGGGGTAGTGTATTCGACACTAGCCCGACGCGCAAGCGAGGGACCCGCCTCATCTGCGTCCCTCGGTTGCGCGTCGGGCTAGTGTTTGCCCACGGATAATACCAAGCCATGGCAGACGTTGCGAGATCTGGCTTCTGGGCAGGGCTCGCACTGGCGAGCATACTGGCCGGCTGCTGCGCCTCGCCGTCCGCCTGCAATCAATCTCCGCGGCAGGCATCACCCACGATGGCAACATGCCGCTGGGTCGCACCGCAGCCCGAGGAGGAAAAAGGGGACAGTCCCCATTTGCCGGAACGGCCCGCGACCAACCTCCGGTCGGTGCCCGGCTTCGCACAAATGGGGACTGTCCCCTTTTTCCGGCCAACCGCCATCCCCGTCGCTTATCAGGCCCCCGCCGAGCCCCGTCGTCCGGCGCCCTCCGGCGACGCGGAACGCATCTCGCCGGGCGACCAGGGCGAGCTTTCCGTCGAGCAACTGGTGGTCGAGGTCGAGGCGTGCAACCCGTCGCTCCAGGCCGCGTCCGCGGCATGGCGGGCCGCCGCCCAACGCTATCCCCAAGCCGTCTCGCTGGAAGACCCGATGGTGGGGCTTATGATCAGTCCCGGCGGCGTCGGCATGGACCAGGGCGGCGGCTGGATGGTCGAGGCCTCGCAGAAGATTCCGTGGGCGGGCAAGCGGGCATTGCGCGGCTCCGCCGCCCGGGCCGAGGCCGACGCCATGAAGGGCGACCTGGGCGATACCCGGCTCCGCCTCTACGAAACGGCGGCCATGGCCTTCTTCGACTACTACCTGGCCCGGCGGGAAGCCGACGTCAATGCGTCCAGCCGCAAGCTCCTGGCCGAGTTCCGGGGGATTGCGAAGAACAGGTACGAGGTGGGCCAGGCCACCGAGCAGGACGTGCTCCAGGCGGACGTCGAGTTGGCCGCCCTCGAAAGCCGCCGCACCGAGATTGCCCGCGATGAAAGCGTGGCCATTGCCCGAATCAACACGCTCTTACACCGCGAGCCGCATTGCCCGCTGCCGCCGCCGGGCCAAGTCGCCGCTCTGGGCACCCTGCCTGCCGCTGAGGAGTTGCTGGACTCGGCCGCCGCCGCCCGCCCGGACCTGTTCGCCCAGCAGGCCCGCATCCGCGCCGAGGAGGCCAACCTGTCGCTGGCGTGCAAGGAGTATTATCCCGACCTGAACTTGAAAGCGAAGTACGACGCCTTCATGCCCGAGGACATGCGGCCCGAGGTGGGCGTCGAGCTGAACGTGCCGCTGCGATCGGCGCGGCGATCGGCCGCCGTGTGCGAGGCCTCCGAGCGGCTCCAGCAGCGCCGCGCCGAGTACCAGGCGCTGCTGGACCAGGTCCGGTTCGAGGTCCAGTCGGCCTTCGACCGGGCGACCCAGGGCCGGCAGGTCATCCGCCTGTACGAGGAGAAGATCCTCCCCGCCACCGAGCGAAGCCTCCAATCGGCCCAATCCAACTACACGAGCGGGAAGCTCGACTTCCTCCGGCTCCTCGACGCCGAGCGCCAACTCTACGCCCAGCGCGAGATGTACTACCAGGCGATTGCCGAGTACCACCGCCGGCTGGCCGAGTTGTCCCGGGCCGTCGGAGAAACGGTTGCCGCCACGCCCTGAGACCTGCGCGGGTGCCACTGGCGGCTTGTCCGCCAGTGCCGGTGCCGTCAGCATGGGCTGACGAGTAGCCCGCGGCGCCCGCGTTCGACGCAAACTCCGACGACAACAATAATTCCAGTATTCCCTTGCGCCTTTGCGGCTTGGCGCCTTTGCGTGAATACCCCCCATCCTCAACCGATATCCTTTCGAACGGCCTGTCTTGAAGGCAGCGTGATGACTGGGAGGGATATCACGCAAAGGCGCCAGGGCGCAAAGACGCGAGGGAGAGAGGAGGGGGGAAAGGACTGAGACCGCGGCTTCCTACCCGCCTATGCCTGATGGCGGTACAATGGGGTGTTTTCCGTCGCCCCTTCCCTCGCTCTCGACTTTTCCTATGCCAAACCCCGACCTCCCTTCGGCCCAAAGGCCGCTGCCCGTTCGATGGCTGCTCCAATGCCTGAGCATCGCCGGCAGTCTCTACCTTGCCATCGCCCTGATGGGCATCCTGGTGTTCGTGCTCGCCTTGGGCACGTGCCTGGAGAACTGGTACGGAGAGGCCGCGGCGAAGTTCGGAATCTACGGCGCCTGGTGGTTCACCCTGCTGGGAGCGCTCCTGGGCCTGAACATCCTCTCGGCGCTGCTCGTGCGCTTGCCCTGGAGATGGCGCCAGATTGGCTTCGTTGCGGCCCACGTCGGGCTCCTGCTCCTGCTCCTGGGATGCTTGCAGAGCCGCTGGAGCGGCATCGAGGCAAACTTGGGCGTCTTCGAGCACCGTGAGTCGGGCCGAGCCTGCCGCGATTCCATGCACTTCGAGTTATCCTTCCCGGAGGCCGCGAGCCAAAGCGATGGAGAGTCGGCGCCGATCACCATTCCCTTCCACCCCGGCCCGTTCGATTGGCAGCAATACGGGCAGCTCTGGGCCTTCCCCTGGAGGCTGGTCGGCCACGACCAGGGGCTAACCTACGATCAAGACGGCATCCGGCTGGCGGTGCTCGATTACTACGCCGACTACAAGCTCGCTGCGATTCCACGGCTGGAGTTGCGAGTCGCTGGCCCACGAGGCTCGCCGCACGGCGGGCGCTCGATGAGCCATCCCCAAGTGCCGGTCGTGCTGAGCGTGCGGGCGGCGGCCGGCCCGCACGGAATGCCCGCCGGTCCGCACGGGCTGGGCAACGCTTGGGGCGAGGGGACCCGCCACGGCCTGCCGGACGGCCAGCAGGTGAACTTCTGGATGACCGGCAGCGAGGAGGAAACCGCCGCCTTCCGGCACGCCCGGCCCGATGGCCCGCTGGGCAAGCTCGGCC
>JBEKCP010000671.1:0-3076 GCA_050014815.1 Thermoguttaceae bacterium
TTCACGGGAAAGGATTCCCACGATGGACAGGCGGCGTTTTCTTCGTACCGGTGCGATAGGGTTCTTGGGGTTCGGGGTGCTCGCGGAGGTTGGTTGCCGCACCCAGCAGACGGCGCACGTCGTCAAGCCGGGCGAAAACGGCATGGTCGGCAGCCACGCCGCCGGGGCGGAGACCTTCTCGCCCCTGGTGGACCAGACGGTGTCGGAACTGCTGGCCCGGCACAGCCAGGGCATCCAGCAGGCAGGGTTCACCCAAGGGGCGGCGCCGAACGGGCCTATGCGGATCTGCTTCCTTGACCTGGAGAATAGGAGCCAGGAGGAGATCGGCGATTTCAAGGAACAACTCTATCAGCAGATCGACTCTCGCATTGTCCAGTCCCAGGTCTATCAGCCGGTAAGCCGCCGCTTTGTCGAGGCGGGGCTCCGGGAATGCCGGTTGCGGCCCGACGAACTGCTCGTTCCCCAGAACATGCGGATCTTCACCGCGCGGATGGAGCAGATGAGCCAACCCATCGACTTCCTCCTCTACGCCACGCTCACTTCCGGCACCACGCGGAGCAACAGGGACTATCAGCGCAACTACTTGCTGACGCTGGAGATGATCAACGTCCACACCGGCCGGCCCGAAAAAGTATTCTGCGAGGTCGACAAGAAGTACGATGCCTCAATGAGGGCGAAGCTGCGGGACATCGGGAAATAGCGGATAGCCGGCAATGATTCATAATCACGGACTGCGAGGCGGCCCTGCCCGGAACCATCGCTTGCGGCTTCGCAATTCGCTCGCGGCCGCGACGTTGGTTGTTCTTGCGATCGTCTCGCCCGGCTGCGCCACGCACGCCGACCGCCTCCGCGAGGTCCGCAACGCGTATTACGGCAATAGCATCGAGACGGCCGGCGCCCTCCTGGACCAGGACATCAAGAAATACGGGCGCGAGGCCGACGCCTTGCGGCTGGACCGGGCGATGATCGACCTGGCGGCCGGGCGGCCCAAGGAGGCCGAGCAGATCCTCCGCCAGGTCCGCGACTCGTTCGACTATCTCCAGCAGCCCTCCGTCGCCGAAAAGGCGGCTTCCATGCTGACCGACGACACGCACCTCGCCTACGCCGGCGAGGACTACGAGAAGGTCCTCATCCGCGCCTTCCTCGCCTTGTCCAATCTCATGCAGAACGGCGGCGACGCCCGTGCCTACGCCCTTCAGGTCTCCGACGTGCAGGAGCAGATCATCCAGTCGGGCGGCGCCGGAGCGGAGCAGAACCCCAAGCTGGCCTACCAGCGCGTGGCCCTGGGCGAATACATCCACGGCATGCTCCGGGAAGAGACGCACATGGACTTCCAGGACGCCGCCCGAAGCTGGGTCAAAGTTTGCAGTTGGGAGCCCGGTTTCCCTTACGGCCGGCTCGACGTCGATCGGGCGATGCACGGCCACCACAGCGAGCCCGGCCACGGCGTGCTCTACGTGTTCACGCTGGTTGGCCGCGGGCCGTACAAGAAGGAGGTGGTCGAGCCGGCGTCGACCATCGCGATGTTCGCCGCCAGCGCGGTCGTCAGCGCCACGGCCCGGCATACGGTTCCCCCGTCGGTCGCGCCGATCAAGGTGCCGAAGGTGGTCGTCTCGATGAATCCCACCCATGCTGTCCAGGTCTCGGTGGACCGCCAGTTCGCCGGGACGACCGCCACGATCACCGACGTGGGCCGCCTCGCGGTCGCCCAGTACGACGCGGTTTATCCCCGCGTGGTGATTCGGGCGGTCGTGCGCCGCGCCGCCAAGGAGGGCATCGTCTACGGGGCGAAGGAGGCCCTCAAGACCAAGAACAACAGCCTGACCAATCTCGCCATGGACCTCGGCGGCATCGTTTGGGAGGCGACCGAGTCGGCCGACACCCGCTGCTGGGGTCTCTTGCCCGACCGCATCCAGGTCTTGCGGCTGGAGCTTCCGGCGGGCCAGCACCAGATTGGGCTGAAGCCCGACGCCGGTTTCGTCCCGCCGGTGGAGAGCCAGAAGACCGTCGGCATCGCCGACGGCCGCAACACGTATCTCATGGCCACGTTCGTCGACGGCCGCCTCATCGGCAACGTGCTGGCCAACCAGAACTAGACCTCGTCCCCTTTCCGGCAGGCGCTCCTGCCTCCGCCCGGGGACAATGGCAGCGACTGGAGAATCGAGAACGCCGACCCACGTTGGGCTCCGTTACGCCTTCCGGGCTGACCCGCGGCTCTTGCGCGGTCTTGGAAATCGGGCCTGCGATGCCCTGATGTAGTCCTTGCTTGCTTCGATCGACACCCACTTTCTCCCCAGACGCTCAGCCACAGCGCCGGTAGTATTGCTGCCCGCGAAAGGGTCAAGCACCAGGTCTCCCGGATCTGTCAAGAAGCGGATGAAGAACTCGACCAGGCGCGCTGGCATCCGCGCAGGATGGGGACGAATATCATGCCTTCGACAGTAAACCTGGTAAGGGTCGCCTGATCGGGTATTTGCGATCGGCAGAACCTCCAACAAGTCCGGAATAACATCGGAAAACGCGGGGATCAGGACATTCGGCGGTATAGCCCCGTTGTTGTTCGACAGAAATGAAGCAGCCCCAACACGGTGCTCCGATGGACGCGGCCCAGAGTTATACGTCCCGCGCCTCAGCAGGTCCTTCATGCTGTCGCTGTACTCCGTTAACACCCTGCGATTGTCGGCCTTAGGGTTTCCGCTTGGTGACATCCACCACACGCGCGTGAACGCATCCTTTACTCGAATCCGCCTAACGGTTACCCACTCAGCCGGTGTTGGCAGCCTCGCAGGATTGAAACAAATAAACTCTTGACAAAGGTGCAGGTTGGCTCTCTCGAGAAACGCCAGAAGAGCCTTCATTGTCAACGTTGACATCGATGGCTCCCCCTGCACCCAGGCATTACCCAGCTCGATTACGATCGAGCCATCGAGTTTAACTTGCTCCCGAAAAATCGGCGCCATGGAGGCGAGCCATTCTATGTAGCCTTCTCCCTGCAAGTTCCCGTACTTTTTCTTTCGATTTAGTGCGAACGGAGGGGAGGTGAAAAGCAGCTGATATTTGCCTCGTCGCATGGTCA
>JBEKCP010000672.1:0-3076 GCA_050014815.1 Thermoguttaceae bacterium
CGAAAGGCGACTTCAGGTGGAGCGACTCTCCATTATTGTAAGCGGGGCCGGCCCATCGGCAACCTCACCAGCGAGTTCTTCGCCAACGTGCCAGCGGACGCGGGCCGCGAAGGGCACCGACACTGTTTGTGCATGGCTGGCGCACGCCAGCGATGCGCAGAGTTATGGACTTCGCCGCTCGGTCTTGGCCGGGCGGTAGAACGTCGCCTTTCGCTCCGCGAAGGTTGCGAAAAGCAGACGCTGCTTTCGCGGAGCGAAAGGCGACAAATGAAGACGGGCGACCGGGAGCAACGCGCCAGTTCGTCGCGTGGGTTGCGTGGCGCCAGCGTTCAACAACAACTCGAACAACCTGGCCTCGTCCAACCGGAACAACAACAACCCGACGAACGAGAACAACAACATAGGTTTCCGCGTGGCAAGCTCCTGACGGGGGTGTCGCAATAAACGTGACAACCTGAATCGGCCAGATTCCCCGGGGTGAAGACAAGAAAGCCCCGCGGACCGTGCCAGGCTCAGGAACTACCCGGAGCGTCCGGCGTGTCCGCCCTTCGGCGGGCAGGCGAAGAAGAAGGCTCGGCCGCGGCGAGTAGCTTGCTGAAAGGCGCGGCCGGGGTCGAACACTGGGCAGGCCATGAGCCCGCCGCGGGCTTGTGGCCTGCCTGTGTCTTCGCTGGCTGACCCCGGGTCTTGGACGGGCGACGGTCTCGCGCCGTACCAACCGGAAATGCGGAGCTTGCACCCAGAAACGGAGGAGCGGATTCCATCCGGGGTAGTTCCCGCGTGCTCAACTGCTGATTCAAGAACCCCAGGAAGTCGAGAAAGTCGCCCATCGCCCCCTGGATGTGCGTGGTCGTTAGCCTGCATGGCAAGACCACCTTTCTGTTGAATCCTTGCTGGAATAGTGGGACTGGCTTGCAGGCTTCGCGCTCTTCCATGAGCTTTCTCCCGGTGATCCTTCACTGCGGCGAGACTCTATCCACAGACATCGGCCGCCCGGACGCACTTCTATGCTTGTTGGAGAGGGTCTGTTACCGAGAAACCGCGCGGGTCCTGCGCAAGCTGCAACCTGCTTGCCCAGTGGCCGCCTGCAACGTGCAGGGTGCGTGAAACGCGCCAATGTGAGGAGGTCCGGCAGGCGATCGAGAAAGATCACGCCGAGTGCGAAACGCCCTGAGGGATGAGAGGCGTGGGCGATTGGTGTAAGGCCCGGCTGAAGAACAACTTCCGGATTCAGCCACGGATGGAACACGGATCGAACACAGATCGAGGACAGGGGATCGAAGACGGAATTGATGAACCCCAACTGCTCCACGAGCTGAAGGCTACGGGTAGCAAGGTTGGTCTATTGGTCAACTTTGGCAGAACAAAGGTCATTTAGTTCAAGCGATTTGTTTACTGACGCATCCGTGTTCCATCGGTGTTCCATCCGTGGCTGAGTCGTTGATACGCCGCTGCAGAGTCCGCTGGCTGCTGGGCCAGGTCGAGCATGCCCTCGCCCTGGTCGGCCTGGGGACGCTCGTTTACTTCACCTGCTTCAACCTGTCGCGGGTCACTACGGACTCGATGGCCCCGACGCTTCGGGGCAGCGATCGCCGCACCGGCGACCTGGTGTTGACCGAGCGGGTTTCGCTGCGTTTCCGCCAGCCGCGGCGTTGGGAGGTGGTCGCCTTTTACATGGAAGACGGCCAGCAAGTGATGAAGCGAGTCGTCGGCCTGCCCGGCGAACGCGTGCAGATCCGCCGCGGCGGCCAAATCGTTATCGACGGCGACGAGGCGGCGCCGCCCGCGTCGCTCGGTTTTTTGCGATATTTTCCCGTTGCCAAGGTCGCCCAGGAGAAGGCGGTGGACTGCGGCGACGGCTATTTCGTCCTCGGCGACGACTCCCGCGACTCCGACGACAGCCGCTACAACGGGCCGGTGCCGCCCGGCGACGTGTTCGGCCGCGCGTGGCTGATCCTCAGCCCCAAAGAACACCGCGGGTTCGTCAACCCGTGAGGTCATGGCGACGACAGAGCAGGCATCCCCTGAACCGAGGCGGCCGCGGCAGTTCACGCTGGGCGGGCTGATGTCGTTCGTGGTCGGCTGGAGTGCGTACTGTTCGACGCTCGCCGCCGTGAGGCCGTTTGTGGAAAACGGTTATTCGTGGGATGCAAACTATCGGCAGGCGAACGGTTGGGCGATCGGGACGACGGTCGCCGCGTGCTGGATCGTGCTCTGGTTCCTCTATCGGCGCTGGGGCCTGCGGCACGCCCTGAGAATACATTATGCGGGCCCGATCATCTTCACCCCGCTGTCGCTCCTCCTGCTCTTCGGCGGAGTGCCGGACCCTATTGTTTTCCCCCTCGTGGCGGCCGTTTACGGCTGCTTCGTCAGCATTGTCATCGGCTTTCCCATCGCCGTGATCATGCTATTCTTTGTTTCAACAGGCGTTTCAGGAGGTGGGCCATGACCAGATATCGCATCGAGCGGGCCGTGGTTTCGGCATTCGGGTTCTTTTCGTAGAGGACTTTTGGCTCCGGCGGCGCGGCGGCACAAAGGGCGAGGACCGCCAGGGGGCCCAGGAGAAGGAGTCTTCGTGCGTTCATGGGTCGGCGCGGCGAGGTTCTTGGCGACTTGGGCCCGGCTGGGCGGCGGGCCAACGATGGTCCCCATTATCTCTTCCGCGAGAAGCCGACGCAAACGGCAGGACCAGCACCCGCGCAAAAAGCGGCTGCCGTGGCAGGACCAAGCTCGGGAAAGCACAAGTGCCAATTCTCCGGCCACAGGGGCCGGCAATAGCAGAGTCGGTTTGGCGCAGAAGGCTCCTGGGAGGCCCTCCCATCGTCTGCCTCCGACGGCAGCGTTTGCAGGTGTCAGGTGTCAGTTGTCAGTTTTCAGTTTTCAGTTTTCAGTTGTCAGTGGTCAGTGGTCAGTGGTCAGTGGTCAGTGCGAAGCCGCAAGCGGCTCCCTCCAAGCCCTAATCCCTAATCCCCAATCCCTTCTTCCTCCTTAGCGCGAAGCCGCAAGCGGCGGCGGCCAGGAGCACGAGCGTCCCGGGCTCCGGCACCGCGTGGACGCCGTCGGCGGTGACCCCTTC
>JBEKCP010000673.1:0-3063 GCA_050014815.1 Thermoguttaceae bacterium
GCCGCTCACCATGGCGGTTAAGGCCATGCACGCGGCCCCGACGGTCAATTTGGCCCCCAGCAGCACGACGGGCGGCTTCACGACGACGTTCCAGGCCGGCGGCTCGCCGGTCGACATTGCCGCCTCGGACGCATTGATTTCCAGCCCGGGGAGTCCCACCTTGGCCGGGATGACCGTGACGATCAACGCCCCCCCCGACGGCGCATCCGAGATCCTGGCGGCCGACACCTCGAATACCTCGATCACCTCCAGCCCACCCGGCAACGTGCTCATGCTGACCGGCGTGGCCGACACGGCCACTTATCAAACCGTGCTGGAGCGCATCACGTACAAGGATACCGCGTCCTCGCCGACGAGCGGCAGCCGAACCATCTCGGTCGTCGTCAACGACGGCACGGCCGGCAGTGCCGCGGCCACCGCTACAGTCAAGATCGGCGTCAGCCTGGCCGCCGCCGCCGATGCCGCCCTGTCGCAGACCAACAACTGGCTCGCATCCTGAACCGGGCCGGCCGAAGGGGACAGTCCCATTTTCACGGCCGCTGCCGCGAAAATTGCGGACAGTCCCCTATCTACCGAAGGAGACCATACTATGCCTACTCGACACCTTCGTCGTGAACTGCACTACCAGTACCGTTGTCTGCGGCTGGGCCTGGGCTTCCTGACGGGCAGGTTCATCAACTGCAACCTCCAGATCACCTATCGCTGCAACTTCAAGTGCCAGATTTGCGACTTCTGGAAAGAGGAGCACGATCCGGCCCGAGAACTCTCACTGGAGAGCGTCCGCCTGATCGGCCGCAAGCTCAACCAACTCGGCACGATCATCGTCTCTCTGGCCGGCGGCGAGCCGCTGATCCGTCAGGACATCTACGACATCATCACCGAACTGAATGCCGCGGGGCACTTCCCTATTCTCATCACCAACGGGTGGTACGTCGACGAGACGGTTGCCCGGGACATTCTTCACGCGGGGCTCCAAGAGATTTCGGTCTCGGTGGACTACCGCGACCCGGCGAGGCACGACGCCCAGCGCGGCCGCCCGGGGGCCTGGGATCGGGCGGTCCGGGCGCTGGAGCTGTTCCAGAAGAACCGCCCCGACCGGCGAAACCGCGTCCACATGATCAGCGTGCTGATGGACGACAATCTCGACGACGTCGAGCCGCTGATCCTGCTCTGCCGCGAGTTGGGCGTAACGTACATGCTCAGCCTCTACTCCTGGAACCGCGGCACGAAGGCCCGCCGGCTCCCGGACCGCAGCGTGACCGAACACCTGTTGGGACTCAAGCGAAAGTACCCGGAGTTCGTTACGCTGACAACGTACATCGAGCACCTCGACCAGGCCATTGCCGAGGGTGGCGTAGGCCATTGCAGGACCGGCCGCCTTCTGATGAATATCGACCACTGCGGCAACGTTGCCCGCTGCACGGAACGACTCGATGAGCCGGTGGGCAACATCCTGACCGACAACATTCAGGCGATCCGCCGCCGGCTGTGGCAGGTGGCCGACAGCCAGGAATGTGCCCAGTGCTGGACCTCCTGCCGCGGGTTTGCCGAGAGCATGCAGATGCGGCCGCGACTGCGGCAGTATCGCGAGTTCCTCCACTCCGTCAAACCCCATTAAAAAATGGAAATTAAAACATGAAGAGTAGGGAATCGGTGGGATGCGATCCTCCCTCTCAATTCGATTTCCGCTTTCCCCATCTCGTTCCCTATCTTTTAATCTCCATTTTTCAATCTCATGCACGCCCGAGCCGATATCCACGATCTCTGGCGACAGTTCGTCAACCCGGACTACGTGGATCTGCTGGAATCGCTGGACTACGGCCGTCAGTTCACCTGGGCGCAGGGCACGAAGCTCCGCGACGAGGAGGGCCGGCTCTATACCGACTTCCTGGCCGGTTTCGGCGTCCACAATGCCGGCCACAACCACCCGCGCCTGATTCGACGACTATCCGAAGAACTTGCCGCCTGCGGCCCATCAATGCTCAACATCGACGCCCCGTTGCCGGCGGCACTGCTGGCCCAGCGCCTCTCGGGCATGACCGATCCGGCGCTGTGCCGTGCAGTGTTCACCTCAAGCGGAACGGAGGCGGTCGAGGCGGCAATCAAGATCACGAGGGCCGCGACGGGGCGAAACCTGCTCGTCTCGTGCCACGGCGGCTGGCACGGTCTGAGCACCGGGGCGCTGGCCCTAATGGGTGACACCGATCACCGTCGTGGTCTCGGCCCTTTATTGGCTGACGCCATGCAAATCCCCTTCGGTGATGTTGCGGCTCTGGAGGAGGCATGCACCCGGAATCACCCCGCTGCTTTCTTCGTTGAGCCGATCCAGGGTGAAGGCGGTATCCGCGTGCCCATGACGAGTTACCTGCACGATTCGGCCGAGATATGCCATAAGGCGGGCTGTCTGCTGGTGATCGACGAGATCCAGACCGGCCTGGGCCGCACCGGCGCCGAGTTTGCCACGAGCTTCGCCGAGGTCGTGCCCGACGTGCTCCTGGTCGGCAAGGCCCTCAGCGGCGGCCTGGTGCCTGTGGCCGCCTGCATGACGACGGCCCGGACGTGGTCGCGGGCGCTGGCCGGCCCCACGCGTTGCAACCTCTGCGCGTCCACGTTCGGCGGAGGGCGGCTGGCCATGACCGCCGGCCTGGAGATGCTGGGCATCCTTCGGGAAGAACACCTGGCAGACCGCGCGCAGGAACTAGGCAGCCTGCTCTTGGACGGCCTGCGGAGCCTCGCCGGCCGTCATCCGATGATCCGCGAGGTCCGGGGCCAAGGGCTCCTGGGGGGGATCGAGTTCGAGCCGCCCTCGGGGCTGCTGACTACCGTTGTGCCCCGCTGGGCACGCGAACAACTGTTCGCCCAGGTCGTAGCCGCGGTCCTGCTCCGCGATCACGCCCTGGTAACCCAAACCTGCGGCCTGGCTCCCAATGTGCTGCGGATCGAGCCGCCGCTGGCGATAACCCGCGAGGAGATCGAAGTGTTGCTCCAGGCATTGGACCAGGTGTTGACTGCATATCCATCTTTTCGCTCGGCCACGTGGTCGGCACTGCGCAAAACCGCGTT
>JBEKCP010000674.1:0-3059 GCA_050014815.1 Thermoguttaceae bacterium
CGCCAACGCCGGCACCGCCTACTACTGGGACTCCAACTCCACCGGGGCCGGGGCCGGGGCCACGCCTACGGGCACGTGGGGCACCAGTGCCTACTGGAATACCGACTCGACCGGCGCATTCGGCGGCACCGCCGAAACCACCACCGCCACCACCGACGACCTCTGGTTCGTCGCCAACCCCGGCGCCAGCAGCGGCAACAGTAGCTACACCGTCACGGTCAGCGGCTCGCAGGTCGCCGACAGCCTCAACTTCCAGGCCTCCGGCGCCACCAACATTTCCGGCGGCACCTGACCATCACCGGGGCCGCCACGAGCAGCTTCGCCGGCACGATCGGCGACAACGGCAACGGCAACCTGACCGTCAGCGGCGGCGCCGCCAGCACCACGTTGAGCGGCAGCATCAGCGGCGGCCTCGCAATCAACAAGTCCGATAGCAGCATCCTCTACTTGGGCGGCAACAACAGCTACACCGGCACAACGAACATCTACGGCGGGACGGTCGTGGTTCAAAGCGCCACGGCCCTGGGCAACGGCGCAGTCTACGTCTTCGGCCCCGGCAAGAGCCCGCACACCGGGAACCTCCAACTCGCCAACATCACCGGCAACGTGGCCGAGTCGATCATCCTCTACGACAACGCCCAGTTGCAGAACACCGCCGGCAACAACGGCGTGTCGGGCCCGATCACCATCTGCGGCGGCATCGCCGGGTTTGCCAACAACGTGCCCGGCACGACGCTTTCGATCGGCGGAAACATCTGGACCACAGGGGGCTCCGGCAGCGGCCTGGCGGTCAGCGGTTCAGGCAACACCACCATCTCCGGCAACATCGGCGGTAGCAGCTTCGACGCCGGCCTGCTCAAGAGCGACACCGGCACCCTGATCCTCTCGGGCACCAACACCTACGCCGGCGGGACGACGGTGAGCGACGGTCTCCTGGTGATCAACCGCAGCGCGGCCCTGCCCAGCGGCTCGATCCTTTCGATCGGGGCCAGCGGCTCGGTGGAACTCGGCGATTCGACGCTCAACGGCACCGCGATCCCGCTGGGCGGCTCGCCCTCGGCGGGAACCTTGGCCCCGCAAGGGATCGCCGCCGGCGGCATCCATGCGGTGCCGGAGCTCGGGACGCTCGTGCTCCTGGCCGCCGCCGCTTGCGGCTTGGCGATAAGGAGGAAAAAGGGGATTTAGGGATTTAGGGGCGGGGCAGAATCGCCAAATCCGAAGCACCAAACTTCAAACAAATCCAAAATCGCAAATCCA
This sequence comes from Thermoguttaceae bacterium, assembly GCA_050014815.1. Lineage (GTDB taxonomy): Bacteria > Planctomycetota > Planctomycetia > Pirellulales > Thermoguttaceae > JBEKCP01. The sequence continues at coordinate 1,258 of JBEKCP010000674.1, forward strand.
AAATCCAAAATCGAACACGCTACCGTGGCAGGCAGACGACGGGAGGGCCTCATGAGGAGACTCTCTCCCGTGCCAAACCGACCCTACTATTTGAATTGGCACTTGTGCTTTCCCGAGCTTGGTCCTGCCACGGCAGCCGTTTTTTTGCCGTTTCCTTGAGTCCTGTGACCTCAAGGAAGTATGAGACGCGTGGAGGGCGGGGCTACCGTCCGGTCCCGCGGGCCGTCTCGCGGAGAAAGAGCCGGCGCCAGCGGGTGCCGAGTCGTCCGGAAAGAAAGGTGCCCAGGCCCATCACGACGACCATCGCGCCGCACCAGGCCGCGGCCCTGTGGCGGACCTCGCCCAGCCCCAGTGCCAGCGGATGATCCACCGGCGTGGCCATGACGGAGGTAGTCGCCACCGCGTAGCCGGTTGCCACGGCGGCGAAGACGCACATGACGACCTGGACCGTGGCCCAGTCGGGGGCGTTGAGCATCCAGACGACATACAGCGTCTGGAGCCCGGCCACCAGCAAGACGGCCCGGGCCCAGCCCGGCGACGCCTCCAGGCCAAGGTGTCCGCACCGCGCCACGGGCAGAAGGCTCAGCAGCGCGGCCGCAAGAAGAGGCACGGCCAGCTTCCGGACCGCCGCCACCTGGCCCGGACTGGCTTCGTAGACGCTGGGCGGAATCGTCTGCGGACGCAACGTCCGACCTTTCCGGGGCTTCCTCGGCGCTCGGTCCCACAGCCAGTTGCGCAGCCATTGCGGAGGAAACGTCCGACCGGCGATTGTAGGGCCATGTTGACGGCGGCCAATGCGTTCCATCATGGCGCCGACCGCCAGCGGGGTCGGCTCCAGGTCGTGGCCCGAGGCGGGAGGCAACGCCGGCGACGGGGTCTTCTTTGGCACCGATTCCCTACCGCCGGACGGCGATTGCTCGACGCCGATCGCGGGTTCTACAGGAGGGGGCGGAGGCTGGGGAGGGATCGGGGGCTTCTCACGAAGCGGGGGCTGCTGCCTGGCGAACGGCTGCTGCGGCGACACCCGAAAAACCTTTCCACAAAGGCTGCACCGGATCCTCATTCCGGCGTATCGGGGATCGACTTCCAGGAGATGACCGGTCGGACATCGGGCAAGGATCACCATAGACTCCACTTTCCCCTTCGAGGGCCGGCCGGTCAAGCCCGAAGACGATTCCCCAACGCGACAGCGGCGGCGGCCAGATGATGCGTGGCGGCAACGCCGCCGCCGGGGAGGTCGTCCGCACAACGACGCAACTTGTTGTCCTGATGGGAGTTGGGTTTCCCGGCCGGCCAGCCCAAGGATTCGGCACTTGAAGTGCTTTCTAGCTCCAGCCGCCGGTCACCAAGTAGTTCTCTCACTCTCGGAAGGAGTGCCTCGTGCCGAAGATCATTGCCAAGCCCACTCGGATCAAGAAGTCGGATCGCACGCCCGCGGATCGCGAGCCCGACGAGCACCTGCCGCCGCTGGACGATCCCTGCCCGTACATCCTGAACGCCGACGCCGATGCCGAATCGGACGTCGATTTGGAGGAGTCCCGGGACATGCAAGCGACGGGCGAAGACGACCAGATCGAGGACCCGATCCGCATTTACTTGATGCAGATGGGCGAGATCCCGCTGTTGAGCCGCGGGGAAGAGCTCAGCGCCGCCCGGCAGATCAAGCGTACCCGCAGGCAGTTCCGTTACACCCTGTTATCGACCGATTATGCCCTCGCGGCCGCCATCGAGATGCTTCGGAGCATTCGGGACGGGCGGAGCCGGCTGGACCGGACGATCGAGGTCTCGGTGATCAATCTCCG
>JBEKCP010000675.1:0-3035 GCA_050014815.1 Thermoguttaceae bacterium
GGAAGCGGGCGGTGCCCCACGATAGGGAGGAAGGGATTAGGGATTGGGGATTGGACTGGCGTGGTTCCCGCACTTCTAATCCCCAATCCCCAATCCCTAATCCCTAATCCCCTCTTCCTCCAGCCGCCAGCGAACGATCCGGAGCTCGGCGGCCCGAACCGCCAAGGAGGCAACGTAGTCGGGGCACGGCTGGCAGCTATCGAGGCGCCAGGCGGCGGCCTCGCCCGTGTCGCCGCGGATCGAGATCAGCCGGGCCGGCTCCGCCGGGTCCAGGTTCACGCAGAACTCGCTCAACGGAAACGACAGCCCGCTGCCCGTGGCCTTCAGCCAGGCCTCCTTCCGCGTCCATCCGTAGAAGAAGGCCAGGGGCCGGTCCGTCTCGGGCAGTTGCCCCCACTGGCGACGCTCCGCGGGCGCAAAGAACCGCTCCACCAGGCCCTCAAGATCCCGCATCGGACGGACCTGCTCAAGATCGACCCCGATCGGGTGGCCGGCGGCCACGGCGAACATCGCCAAGGAGTGGGAGTGGGAGACGTTGAACGAGAGATCCCCTGTCCGCGGGTATTCACCCGCGGCTATTGTCCCCTGTCCCCTCAGGACCGGCTTGCCGCGCGGCTCGTAATCGAACCGCAGCTCTGCGGGGGCGATCCGCAGATATCGCGACAGGACCCAACGGAGCAATCCCCTCCCCGCGATGAACCGGTCGCGAAGCTCTCCCAGCCGGAACCGATCCGCCCGGCGCCGCTCGTCCTCGGCAAGCGCGGGCAGCAAGCCCTCGATGGCCGACCGCGGCAGGTCCAGCGGCGTACACCAGAGATGGACCTCGTGGGGGTCGAGCCGGGGCGCGTGTGGCGCCAAGGGCCAAGGGCAGGCATGTGAGGACATCGCGAAATCGGTCGCTTGTGAAGACTGTTTGCAATGCGCCGGGACCCATTATATCCCATCTGAGCGATGCCCCTCACTAGCCCGAAGCGCAAGCGAGGGAGCGGCAACGAATGCCCCTCGCTTGCGCTTCGGGCTAGTGCAGCACCCCCACATCAAGGGGGTTCTCGAAGCAATCTTGCTTCGCTCGGGCCAATCTTTTATACTGCCGCTCCCACAGTCTATTGCAGCCAAACGGTTTAGGGAGGAACCGCAATGACCCGAAACGGATTTCGCAAGGCCCGGTTGGGAATGATTCTGGGCGGTCTGTGCGTGCTTGGCGTATGTGCCGTTTTACGGTACTGTTGGGGCAGCGCCTCGGCCAAGGCCCAGGTGCAGCTTGACGCCGCGGTCCCGGTGGTCCAGGCCCCGCCGTGCGTGGCGGCTGGATCTTTCGGCCCGACCCCTTCCACGGGCAAGTCGCCGACCGCGACCGGCAGAAAGCCGCTGCCGGAGATCGTGGCGGTCGTCAACAGCCGGTCCATCACCCGCGAGGAGCTCGCCCAGGAGTGCGTCCTGCACTTCGGCAAGGAAGTCCTCGAGGCGATGACCAACAAGTACCTGATCCTCCAGGAGTGCAAGCGGCAGGGGATCTCGATCACCCGCGAAGAGGTCGACGCCGAGATCGAGCGGATGTCGAAGCGATTCAAGATCCCGATGGATCAATGGCTCAAGCTGCTCAAGCAGGAGCGGGGGATCCAGCCCGACCAATATGCCAACGACATTATCTGGCCGAGATTGGCCTTGCAGAAGCTGGCCGCCGAGCGGTTGACGGTCACGCGCGACGAGTTGATGGAGTCGTTCGAATCGCAGTACGGGCCGGCGATCCGGGCGCGGATGATCGTTTGCACGGCGATCGACAAGGCCCGAAAAGTCCAGGCCATGGCGGCCGCCGCCCCGGACGACTTCGGCAACCTGGCGAAGACCTACTCCGAAGACGCGTCCAGCGCCTGCCTGAAAGGGCTCATCCAGCCCATCCACAAGCATGGCGGCTGCCGCGAGATCGAGGAGGCGGCCTTCTCGCTGGCCGACGGCGGGGTCTCGCAGGTCATCCCCGCCAGCGGCCAATTCGTCGTCCTGAAGCGAGAGGGCCTGATCGACGCCCGCAAAGTTCGTCTCGAAGACGTGGCGGGCGTGCTCGAAGAGGCCATCCGCGAGCGGCGGCTGCGGACCGTCTCGACCGAGATCTTCGGCCGATTGCAGCAGCACACGGTGGTTGAGAACGTGATGAACGATCCCGTCAAGAGCCGGCAGATGCCGGGCGTCGCGGCCCTGATCAACGGGCAGCCCGTCATGCTCGTACAGCTCTCGGATGAATGCGCCGCCCGCCACGGCCAGGAGGTCCTCGAAGGCTTGATCAACCGCAAGCTGATCGAAATGGCCTGCAAACGGAACCACGTCGAGGTGGCCCCGCAAGAGATCGACGCCGAGGTCGCCCGGGCGGCCCGCATGATGGTCAAGCCGCTCCCCGACGGCTCGCCCGACGTGAAGACGTGGCTGGCGATGGTCGCCAAGCGGGAGGGCGTCTCGGCCGAAATCTACTGCCGCGACGCCGTGTGGCCGTCGGTCGCCCTGCGAAAGCTCGCCGCCGCAAAGATCGAGGTGACCGAAGAGGACCTCAAGCGGGGCTTCGAGGCGAACTACGGGCCGCGGGTCCGGTGCCGGGCCATCGTGCTGGGCAACCTCCGCCGCGCCGAGGAAGTCTGGAAAATGGCCCGCGAAAAACCTACCCTCGAAAACTTCAGCCAGCTCGCCTCGAAGTACTCGATCGAGTCCACCAGCCGCGCGCTCGGGGGCGAAGTGCCGCCGATCCGGCGTTACGGCGGACAACCGCTCCTGGAGCAGGAAGCCTTCTCGCTCAAGGCCGGCGAGCTGTCCGGCGTCATCCAGGTCGAGGACGAGCGGTACGTCATCCTCTTCTGCGAGGGTTATACCTCGCCCGTGGCCGCCGCCATGACCGACGTCCGCGACGAGATTCGGGAAGACGTTTGCGAGAAGAAAGAGCGGCTGGCGATGGCCGAATATTTCGAGCAGCTCAAGGAGTCGGCGTCGCTGGACAATTTCCTCACCGGCACGAGCAAATCGCCCGTCAAGGCCGCCATTGGCGGCGGCGA
>JBEKCP010000676.1:0-3020 GCA_050014815.1 Thermoguttaceae bacterium
CGCCACCGCCGACCATAACGTCCCCACCACCGACCGCTCGCTCCCGATCGAAGACCCGATCGCCCGGCAGCAGATCGACGCGCTGCGGGAGAACTGCCGCGAGTTCGGCATCCGGTTCTACGACCTCGACGACCGCGACCAGGGGATCGTCCACGTGATCGGCCCGGAACTCGGGCTGACGCAGCCGGGCATGACGATCGTCTGCGGCGACAGCCACACGGCCACCCACGGGGCCTTCGGGGCGCTGGCCTTCGGCATCGGCACCAGCGAGGTCGAGCACGTCCTGGCCACCCAAACCCTCCTCCAGCGCAAGCCCAAGACGATGGAGGTCCGCGTCGACGGCCGTCTCCCCTTCGGCGTCACCGCCAAGGACCTGATCCTCTGGCTGATCGGCCGGCTCTCCACCAGCGGCGGTACCGGCTACTCGATCGAGTACACCGGCAGCACCATCCGCGAGTTGAGCATGGAGGAGCGGATGACCGTCTGCAACATGACGATCGAGGCGGGGGCCCGCGCCGGGCTCATCGCCCCGGACGAGCGGACCTTCGACTATCTTCGGGGCCGGCCTTACAGCCCGAAGGATTTCGACGCCGCCGTCCGGCGATGGAAACAGCTCCCGAGCGATCCGGGCGCCGTCTACGACCGCGTCGAGCAATTCCAGTCCGCTTCGATCGAGCCCCAGGTTACTTGGGGGACCAATCCCGGCCAGGTCGCCCCTGTCGGCGGCCGCGTGCCCGATCCGGCCGAGCTGGCCAACCCCGTCGACCAGAAGGCGGCCGCGGCGGCGCTGGCCTACATGGGCCTGGCGCCCGGCACGCCGATCACCTCGATCCGGCTCGATCGCGTCTTCATCGGCTCGTGTACCAACGGGCGGATCGAGGACCTTCGGGCTGCCGCCACCGTCGTTCGCGGCTACCACGTCGCCGACGGGGTCCGGGCGATGGTCGTGCCGGGCAGCGGGCTGGTGAAGCGCCAGGCCGAGGCCGAGGGACTCGACAAGATATTCCTCGCCGCCGGCCTCCAGTGGCGCGAGGCCGGTTGCAGCATGTGCCTGGCCATGAACCCCGACAAGCTCGCCCCCGCCGAGCGTTGCGCGGCAACGACCAACCGCAACTTCGAGGGCCGGCAAGGCAAGGGCGGCCGCACCCATCTGGTTTCCCCCGCGATGGCCGCCGCCGCCGCGGTCGCCGGCCGCTTCGTCGATATCCGGGAGTGGGAGTACAAGTAGACAAGTCGAGTTGATTTGGATGTTCCACGTCCACCCCAGCCTGACCTCGCCGTGGTACCTGGCGCTCCTGGCGCTCGTGCCCGCGATGTGGTGGCTGAGTTTTCACCGGCTCGCCGGGCTGGGAAGATGGCGGCGGCTCTGGGCCCTCGGGCTGCGGACGCTCCTGATCGCCGCGATCGTGCTGGCCCTGGCCGAAGTCCAGATCGTCCGCACCGGCGAGCGGCTCACCGTGCTCTACCTCCTCGACCAGTCGCTGAGCGTCCCGGCGGCGAGACGCCGGGCCATGGTCGAGTACGTCAACGCCGAGATCCAGCGGCACCGGCAGAAGGACGACCGGGTGGGGGTGATCGTCTTCGGGCGGGAGGCGGCGATTGAAGTGCCCCCGATCGACGACGCCCTCCAGATGAGCCCCGCGATCGAGAGCATCTTCGATCCCGAATACACGAACCTGGCCGCCGCCATGAAGCTCGCCCAGGCCACCTTCCCCGAGGACGCCGCCAAGCGGGTCGTCCTGGCCAGCGACGGCAACCAGAACCTGGGCAACGTTCTGGAGCAGGCCGCAGCCCTTGCCTCGGCGGGCATCGGCATCGACGTCGTCCCGGTCCGCTACCACAGCCGGGCCGACGTGGCCGTCGAGCGCGTGATCCTGCCCCCGGACGTTCGCCGCGGCCAGCCCTTCGACCTGCGGATCGTCTTGAGCAACACCTGCGACCCCGGGGCGCCCGGCGCGGCCGGGGCCGGGTCGGGCGAGGTCCGCGGCCGGCTGGTCCTCTCGCAGTTGACCGAGGACCAGCCGGTCGTCCTGAGCGACGAGCCGGTCAAGCTCCCGCCGGGCAAGAAAGTATTCACCGTCCGGCAGCAGATCGACGAGCCGAGCTTCTACACCTACGAGGCGCGCTTCATTCCCGACCGCCCCCAGGACGCCGGCGCGCCGCAGAACAAGCGGGCCACCGCCTTCACCCACGTCCAGGGAAAGGGACAAGTGCTTGTCATCGAGGACTTCGAGCACCGCGGGGAGCACGACCTGCTGGTGAGCCGCCTTCGCCAGTCGGGCCTGGAGGTGACATTGCGGGCCACTGATAATCTCTTCTCCAGCCTGGCCGACCTCCAGCCGTTCGACACGGTCGTGCTGGCCAACGTCCCCCGGGCCACCAACGAGGAGGTCAGCTTCACCGACGAACAGATCGACATGCTCGTGCGGAACACGCAGCAGATGGGCGCCGGACTGGTGATGCTCGGCGGCGCCGCCGGCTTCGGCGCCGGCGGATGGACCGGCACCGATCTGGAGAAGGCCATGCCGGTGGATTTCCAGATCAAGAACGCCGAGGTCAGTCCCCGCGGCGCCCTGGCGATGCTCATGCACGCCAGCGAGATCCCCCAGGGCAACCACATCCAGAAAGTGATCGCCCGCGAGGCCATCAAGGCCCTCAGCGCGCAGGACTACTGCGGGGTGCTGCACTGGAACGGCAACGAGCAGTGGCTCATGGGCGGGGGCCTGGTGGACATGGCCACCAAGCGTGACAAGCTCCTGGCGGCGGTGAGCTCCATGATGCCCGGCGACATGCCCGACTTCGAGCCGGCCGTGCAACTGGCGGCCGCCGGCTTCGCCAAGCGGTCGGACGCCGCCGTCAAGCACATGATCATCCTCAGCGACGGCGATCCCTCGCCGCCCAGCCCCGGCGTCCGCGCCAAGCTCAAAGGGATGGGCGTGACGGTCTCGACCGTGGCCGTCGGGGCGCACGGGCCGGCCGAGAGCAAGACGTTGTCCGACATCGCGGCCGACTGCGGCGGC
>JBEKCP010000677.1:0-3008 GCA_050014815.1 Thermoguttaceae bacterium
CCCCGGATGGCAATCCGGGGGCTTTTGCATGTATATCGTCCCCGGATGGAAATTCGGGGGCCGTGGGATGGAATGCTTTGGCCATGAGGAGCGTACCGGCCACCACCAGGAGGAACCACGCCCACGGGCTGGCCAGGTCGTAGTAACTCAGGCCCAGCAACCAGGAGCCGGCCAAGAGTGCCGTGGCGATCCAGGCCCGCATCATGGTTTCACCTCGGTTGCTTTGCCGGCGTCGAGGATTCCGCGTTCGGGCGGCTCGACAGGTTCTTTGGGCGGGGCCGGCCCGGGTAGCTCCGGTTTCGGCGCCGGCGGCGGCTTTCGGCCGGTAAGCTCCGCCAGCAGCCAGCCCCAGAAGTGGGCGTTGTGGCGGGCCGCCGGCTCTTCGGCGTCGAAGTTCTTGTTCGTCGCGAAATACGTGTCGGCCACCAGCACCACCGCGCCGGACCGGACCCGCTGATACACGATCGAAGGCGGGGTTTGGGGCGTGCCGGACCAGAAGAGCGGCTCGGCCGCTTGCACGGTGGCCGTAGCGGCCCAAGGGGCGTAGAACTGGGCCTCGGCCCCTTCTCCCGCAGCGTCGGCATAGCTCTGTGTCACGTACGTGTTGCCGCCCCCCAGCGGCTCGTGCTCCGGCTCCGGCGAGTCGGACACCGGGGCGACGCTGAGATCGAACTGGGCCAGTAGGGGCAGGCTGGGACCGGCCTCTTCCGCACCCACCATCGCCAACAAAGTGCCCCCGCCCTCGACGAAGCCTTGCACCGAACTGAGTTCGTCCGAGCCCAACGGCCGCGCGGGGGCAATCGAGACGAGCATCGCCGCCCGCCGGAGCCGCGCCGGCGAGAGGTCCGGGGCCCAAAGCGGCAGGTAGCCGTCGTGCCCCAGGATGTCGAACCATTGCCCCAGGCCGTCGTCCCGGTCGGGGTCGATCGCCGCAGCGGCGAGGTGCGAGGCATCTACATAGACCACCGGCCGCGGAGACTGAGGCCGGCCCTCGGGGCGCATCTGGGCGGCGATGTTGTCGCCGGCCACCGTGCAGCCGGCGAGTGCCACGGCGAGCACGCCCGCCGTGACGGCCAGCCGCCCGCTTTGCTCTTGATGGGGCGTGTCGGCCCGCCAGGCTAGCCCGACGAGCGCCGTCAGCGCCGCCAGCGCGAGCCACTGCCGCCAGAGGGCCATAGGGCCGTCGGTCTTGGCGGCCGGAGACCCCAACAGCCGGCCGACAAAGGCGTAGGAGGACGGCAACGACCGGCTAGAGAGGCACATGGCGTCGCCGAGCACGACGACGCGGCCTTGGCCGAGCCGCCGCTGGGCGGCCAGGACCAGGTCGCCGAGCCTCTGGCCGAGAGCGTACGCGCCGCCGCGCGGCGGGCCCCCCGCCGGCTCGCCCCAGCCCCAGCGGCCGATCACCAGCGGTCCCGCCGGCCACGCAATCCTCAGCGATGCGCCGCGGTCCAGGCCGACGCCGCCGCCGGCCGCCAGGCCGCCCCGGCCCGCCGGGACCGCGGCCCGAATGTTGTCCTCCCATCGCGGAGTCAACGGCCGGACCGCCTGGTCCTCGATGTGGATTCCCGTCGGACCGAGCAGATCGTTGAAGACGTTTTCGAGGGCCCCCGGGTGCCGCTCGGGCGAGGCGGCCACGAGCAGGGTCCCTCCCCGCCGAACGAAATCGAGGATCTTGTCTTGATTTTCCTGCGAGAAGAGCAGCGGTCGTCGGGGCTCGTCGGGGCCGAGATCCGGCGGGGCTCGCCACGAAGAAAGCCCCTTAGGCCCGGGCGGCAAGAGCAACAGGACGTCGGCCTCGTCGAGCCTGTTCCCATCGAGGCTGTCCGATCGGGTGAACCGCCCGCCGAGGCTCTCGACCAGCGGCGCGAGGAGCCCGAACGACGGTTGCGTAGCGGCGGGACCCGTGGGGAAGCCCCATTCGACGCCGCCCGTTTCGTAGGCCAGCACGCGGAGGCCTTTCAGGTCGGACCGCCCGGAAGGCCACGCGAGGGCTGCGGCCGCAACGACCGCCAGCAGGGGCGGGCCCCACACTAGCCCGACGCGCAAGCGAGGGAGTTGCCCCGTTTCGGTCCCTCGCTCGCGCTTCGGGTTAGTGAGCGGGTCGATCGCGGCCGTAGCGGTTTGCCATCGGACGGAGCGAAACAGGCCGACAACCACCGCGGCGTGCCCGGCGGCCGCCACGGCGGGCAGGCCCCAAGGCACCCATGCCCGCGCGGCGCCCGTCCAGCTCCAGAAGCCCATGCGGGAGATGTCGGTCGCGGTCGGCGCGGCGTCCGTGGGCAGTGCGGCGGTCAGATCGCACGAAAACGCCAGGGCGACGAGGTAGGCCGCATGGACCAGGACGATGGCCGCGGCGGCCCGGACCGCTCCTGTAAGGGTTGCCGCCCGGGCTGCCACAAACCAGCCGACCCACAAGGCCGCCATGAGCACCAGGAAATCGAGCCCGGCGAAACTGGCGCCGATATCGAGCGGCCGGCCGGTGGCCCAGCCCGCCAGAGAGCCCAAGAGGTGGCCGACAGAATCGGCCGCGGCCCAGACCGTGGCGGTGGATTGGCAGGCCAAGTTGAAGACGGCCAGCGCCCCGGCGGCCATCGCGGCCGTCCCCGCGGCCCGGCCTTCCGGCTCCGGCAGCGCATCGGCAATCGCCGCCAGCACAAGGGCCACTCCCAGCACGTTGACGACCGCCAAGGGCCAGGCGGTCATCAGAAGGGCGGCTGCCCCGGCGGCGACGACGATCCAGCGGGCCTTCGCGTCGCGGCATGCCGGCCAGGCTGCCCACAGGGCCAAGGCCAACGCGGCCCAGGTGAGGACCTTCTGGAGCGACGGGGCCATCCATCCGAGCGATCCCGCCGCGGTCCAGGCCGCCAGGACTCCGCCCACAACGACCACGATCGTCCGCACCGGCAACCGTGCTCCCAAAATGTCACGTTGATGAACACACATTGCGGTTTAGCGGGCGGGCTTGCCCGCCGTTGGACCCGTGCCGGAACACGGCGGGCAAGCCC
>JBEKCP010000678.1:0-2996 GCA_050014815.1 Thermoguttaceae bacterium
TAAGAGATAGCTGACGACGGCCGGGTGACGCCAATTCGGCCCGGACACCCTATCAACGGCAAAATCCGTTATGGCAATCTTTTTCGCCGCAGGCTCGCCGACCACCGATCTTGCTCCGGCCGATTTGAAGGCGGCGCTCGCGCAGACCTTCCAGGCGCTCGGCCCGCGAAAGCGCGTTCTGGCCTTGCCCCCCGATTTCACCCGCGCCAACAGCATGGCCGGCGCGTTGACCGTGATGACCCACGAGTATTTCGGCCCGAGCCTCGTGGACGTCATGCCTGCCCTGGGCACCCACGTCCCCATGGCCGACTGGCAGTTGGACCGGATGTTCCCCGGGCTGCCCAGGGGGCTGATCCGCCCGCACCGCTGGCGCCAGGACGTGGTCACCATCGGCGAGGTCCCGGCCGGGTTCGTCGCGGAGGCCACCGAGGGCATTTACCGGAAAGAATGGCCGGCCCAGCTCAACCGGCTGGTCTGGGAGGGCGGGCATGACCTGATCCTCTCGATCGGGCAGGTCGTGCCCCACGAAGTGATCGGCATGGCCAACTACAACAAGAACCTCTTCGTCGGCGCCGGCGGCGCGGCCGGCATCAACGAGAGCCACTTCATCGGGGCGGTCTACGGCATGGAGCGGATGATGGGCCGGGCCGATACCCCGCTGCGGCGCATCCTGAACTACGCCCAGGACCATTTCTGCCGCCACATGCCGCTCGTCTTCGTGCTGACCGTGATCGGCCCGCGCGAAGACGGCGGCATGGCGGTCCGCGGACTCTACATCGGCGACGACGCGGAGTGCTTCCTCCAGGCGGCCGCCCTTTCGCTCCAGGTCAACTTCACGGTCCTCGACGAAGCCCCGCGGAAGATCGTCGTTTATCTCGATCCGGAAGAGTTCCACAGCACCTGGCTGGGCAACAAGGCGATCTACCGCACCCGCATGGCGATCGCCGACGGCGGCGAGGTGCTCGTCCTGGCTCCCTCGGTCGGCACGTTCGGCGAAGACCCCGAAATCGACCGCCTGATCCGCAAGTACGGCTATCGCACCACGCCCGAGGTGCTGCGCCTCGTCGAGCACGGCGACGACCTTCGCCGGAACCTCTCCGGCGCGGCGCACCTGATCCACGGCTCCTCGGAAGGCCGATTCCGCATCACGTATTGTCCCGGCAAACTGAGCCGGGCGGAAATCGAAGGCGTCGGATACCAGTACGCCGAGCTTCACTCGATGCTGGCCTGCTACAATCCGGAAAAGCTCGCTGCCGGCTGGAACGAGATGCCCGACGGCGAGCGCATCTACTACATCAGCAATCCGGCGATGGGCCTCTGGGCCCACCGGAGCAAGCTGGCGGGGCGGTAAGCCCCTGGTAGAACATCATCGCGGTCGAGCCGCCGAAGGAGATGGCGAGCCAGGCCGCCTCGTCGATCTCTTCCTGCGAGAACCCAGCGTCCCTGGCCTTCTGGATGTGGATCTTCGCGCACGGCTCGCACCTTGCCAGGACCGACAGCGCGATCGCTATCGCCCGCTTCGTTCGCGCATCCAGGGCCCCGGGCGCGGCGGCAGACTTCAGAAACTCCATGAACTTCCGCTGGGCCCCCGACGCGCACTGTGCCGCGCGCTCGGCGGCAGGCTCTCCAGGGGCATGGTCAGGACAACAACTCACGGTTTCCTCCTCTTGAAGCGAAGGGTTTTGGTTGGGCTTCGTCAGAAAGGCCGACTCTTCACCAGTCTCACTGGCCCGAAGCGCGAGCGAGGGACGCAGACCGGGCAATTCCCTCGCTTGCGCATCGGGTTGGTGTTGGGGAAGCCGGCGGCGTCCCGTGTGGCGGACGTGTACGCGGCCCCGTCCCGGCCCGAGGACCCGCCCGATCATGGCCGCTTCCTCGCATCCGGCTTGACGGAGCCGATCCAGCAATGTTTCGGCGCCGGACACTCCGACGGCGATCAACAGGCCGCCGGAGGTCTGCGGATCGAAAAGGATGTCGAGCCCCTCCGGCGGCATGCCATCCTGGGCAACCAGGCATGGTGCCGAGGACTCGCGGTTGCGCTCGGCGCTGCCGGGCAGGATCTCCGCGGCCAGGCACTCCAAGACCCCGGGCAGGAGAGGCAGGTCGTCCCAGGTGATCTCGACGTCGACCCGGCTGGCCGCGGCCAGGGACGCCAGGTGGCCGGCAAGTCCGAAGCCCGTCACGTCGGTCGCGGCGTGGGCCCCGGCCTCGATCATCAGCTCCGCGGCCCGGCGGTTGAGTTGGGCCATCCAGCGGGCGGCGGCCTCGACCCAGGCGGCCGGCGCGCGGTCCATCTGGGCGGCAAACGCGACGATGCCCGTCCCCAGCGGCTTGGTCAGGATCAGCCGGTCGCCGGGCTCCGCGCCGGCGTGCGTGACGATGCGGTCGGGATGGACCAGGCCGGTCACGGCGAAACCGGCCTTGATTTCCGGGTCCTTGATGCTGTGTCCGCCGAGGACGGCGACGCCCGCCTCGGCCATCTTATCCAGTCCGCCGCGGAGGATGTCGTGCATGATCGAGTGCGGCAGTGTGTCGGTGGGAAAGCCCACGATCGAAAGCGCAGTGAGCGGCCGGCCCCCCATGGCATAGACGTCGCTCAGGGCGTTGGCGGCCGCGATCTGGCCGAACAGGCAGGGGTCGTCGACCGAAGGGGAAAAAACGTCGACCGTTTGCACCAGTGCGGTCTGGTGGTCGATGCGGAACACGCCGGCATCGTCGCCCGCCGGCGCGCCGACCAGGATCCGCGGGTCGTCGGAGAACGGCAGGCCCCGGAGCACTTCTTTCAGGACGGCCTCGTCGATCTTCGAGGCGCAGCCCGCGCCGGCGACCAACTGCGTCAGCCGGACGGACGCCCCGGGCTCGTCCGACCGCTCGCCGGCGCAGGGGCAGAGGTCCTTCTCACGAAATGTTTCGCACGGGCAGGGCTGCCGCGGGTTGCAGATGCAGTGTCCCAACCGCATCGACCGCCGCATCACCCGAGCCCGCTTCTCGCCGTT
>JBEKCP010000679.1:0-2995 GCA_050014815.1 Thermoguttaceae bacterium
GCGCCTCATTGCGCCGCGCAATGGCTACGCGTCGATGGGCGTGGGACTATTCGGGCCGAAACTGACCGACATCGCCGCCACGCCACTGCGCTTGACCGGTCCCGGCGGGGTCGTCCTGCCGCCCGAGGCCGTGCAGGTGCGCTGGATCAAGGATGATCGGGCGTTCTCGGCGACACCCGTGGGCGGGAAACAACAATATCTTTCCTTGTCGGTCCACGCAGGCAAAGACGCGACGCCCGGCGTGTATACCGGATCCCTCAACGTTTCCAGCGAGGGTTTTGACGGCAGCTTGCCGGTCCGGTTGGAGGTCATGCCGTATGTACTGCCGGATCCGAAAGATTGGCGCATGCTCACAGGTTTGATCCATTCGCCCGATGCCATTGCCCGCCAGTACAAGGTCGAAACATGGTCGGACGAACACCTGAAATATATGGAACCGTCGTTGCGTCTCTTGCGAGACATTGGTAGTGAATCGTGTCAGGTCTTTCTGATTGCCGAGGGACTATTGAATGAACGTTACAGCATGGTGCGTCGTCGTGCCGATGGAACACCGGATTTCACCGGCATGGATCGATACCTCGATCTGTGGCAGCGTGTCTGCGGGCAACCTAGGGACATCACGCTTTACCTTTGGGATTCCAATGCAGGTACGCATGGAAAGCAACCGTGGACGCCGGAGAATTCGGTGAAAGTCACTCAGGTCAATGCGGACGGAAAACTGGAGAATATTCGTGCTCCCTATTATGGAACACCCAAGGCCAAGGCGTTTTGGCAACCCGTGTTTGATGGTATCCGCGAACGGTTGGCCAAACGAGGATGGCAAAACACCACGGTGCTATTGGGGGTTCCCTGGGACGCTCCACCGCAGGATGAGGTCATCGATTTTCTCAAAGAGGTTGCCCCGGGGTGGCGCTGGAGGGTATTCAGTCACGGGTACACGATTCCGTTGCCGAAGGCCGATGGGAAACTCATCTGGGGTGGCGGTCTTGAGGTTGGTTGGCTGGAGTTCATTGGAATGCCAAATCCGGCTTGGGGCGGAGAAGGTGGCAGATATGTAACGATGCTCAGAGGTGCCGGCATGAAACGGACGTATCCAGAGACAACCTGTATTCGAGGTTACTATCAGTATCGTGACCTTCCGACCCTCTGCATGCTCGGAGGATTTCAGGGATATAGTCAACTTGGCTTGGATTACTGGTTCAGTCTCGCATTTTCGACAGGACTTGGCGGGAATCCACGGGACGGTCTGATCGAAAGTATTACAAAACCTGGCCCCAATGGCGCTGAGCCATGCATCGATTACGATTTGCTACGCGAGGGGCTCCAGGCGGCGGCAGCATATTTCCAGGTGCGCGACCACGCCCCGAATGTCCCAGCGGAAGTCAAAACCAAGGCGATTGACGCCGCCCAAACCTTCGCGGCCACCATATTCGGCCGGGTAGTGTATGGCGATCAGGCCGCGAGGAACCAGAACCGCTGGAACGCCGCCGTGCGCGATCTCTACCAAGTTGCCGGCGAACTGCAGGCGGTTACTCCAAGAAAGTGAACCAAAGAACTGAACCCAGAGAAACATCAACCCAAAGGAGCTGAACCATGCGTACACCTGCCTGCCCCCGTAGCTTTGTCGCCCTTGCGATCATCGTGGTGATCGTGACGTCCGCGTCCGAGGGATTGGCGCTCATCCGGCTGGACTTCACGCCGACCCATCTCGTGAGGACGAGCGAGCTCGTCGCCGAATTGGAGATATCCTGCAACGCTGAAGGCGCATTGAAGGTCCGCGTGATCGGGGCGCCGAAGGGCAAGGCCCCGGCCGCGATGCCGCTGGCCGCGCGAGACCAAGCGGCGGAGTTCCTCCGCGAGGTCGCCGCCAAGCCCAGCCCGGCGTTGGCCTTCATGGTGAAAGACAGGTCCGAGGTCGGCAAGGCTGACGGGGCGGAGCGCCCGGCGGGAGCGCTGCACGTGGCGAACGCCTGGTTCAGCCTCTACGCGCGCGACGGCGGGTACGATGTGCGCAAAGACGCGCTCGACCTGAAGACGGTTTGGGCCGGCTCGACGGAGATGCTCCGGCGCGGCGTGCGCTATGTTCTCGCCGACCCAAGTGCCCACTTCCCCGTGAAAGTGGGTGTTCGCTGGCGGGACGAGACGGCGGTTGGAAAGATCGATGGCGGCGTGTGCGGAGTGCAGTCGGTGGAACTGGCTCCCGGCAAGCCGCCGGCGTTGTTCCTGCAGAGCATGGGGGGCGACCGGTTGTACCAGTACCGGGATGACGCGTTCGCCGATATCACGGTGGCCCGCGGCCTTGGCAGCAAGTCGAAACGCGCCGCCTGGACCGACCTGGATGCCGATGGACGCCTCGATCTGGTGAGTTGGGACGGCGCCGCGGCCGCCGCCTGGCTCCAGACGCCCGAGGGACGCTTCGCGGCCAAGGGCGCTGCATTTCCTCTGACGGCTTGCACCGGTCTCGCGGCCGTGTGCGTCGGTCAGCCGGCGCGTGGGGCCGTGGCGTGCGGCGCCGACGGCGCAGTGCTGCTGCTGACCCTGGGCGATGCGGGGCTGACGGTTGCGCAAAAGCTCGTTGTGCCCGAGGCCATGCGGGCAGCGCTTGGCGCCCCCGGGCCGGTGATGGCGGCCGATTTCGACGCCGATGGCTGGACCGACCTCGTGCAGGTGTACGAACAGGGGCTGGTGGTCTGGCCGGGCACGCCGACGGGAGGCTTCGGCGCCGCGCGCCTGGCCCTATCCGCCACGCTGGGCAAGGACATCACGGCCGCCGACGTGGGCGACCTCGATGGCGACGGTCTGCTGGACATCGTCCTGGCGGGCAAGTACGGCGCCAGCGAGGCCGCCGGGGTGAATATCCTGGCGAATCGCGGCGGCCTGACCTTCGCACCGGCGTGGAACGAGGCGGGGGAGATCTACAAGATACAGACTCGCGCGCGCACCTGCCAGGTGTGCGACATCAACGCCGACGGGCGGCCCGACATCATGATTGCCT
>JBEKCP010000680.1:0-2989 GCA_050014815.1 Thermoguttaceae bacterium
CACGGCGGGCAAGCCCGCCCGCTAAACGAACGCGAACGATACCGACAACGATTTCTGCAAGTTGCCACCGTGTGCCGGTTTGCAACGATTCCATCCGGCAACATGGCCTACAGTGTTAGAAGGGAGGCATGAACATGCGACGATCCACGGTCCGGCTCTCGGTAGCTCTGACCTGCCTGCTCTGGGCGGGCTGTGACTCGAAGAATCCCCTGTCCGAGCCCGGCCAGTCGAAGCCGGACGCGAGTCTGGCCGGCGTCTGGCGGCAAAAGGGTGAGAATGGCGATGTGTCGTACTACCACGTCGGGCTCTCCGGCGACAAGCTGCCCGAGAGCGTCATGCAGATCGTCTCCGTGACACATGCGAAGGACGGGCATCTCGAAGACCCGGGCGTCATGCTCATGTTTCCCACGGTGCTGGGCAGCACGGCCTACCTGAACGTCGTGAACATCGAAGGCCGGCTGTCGCCTGTAACGGTCGAGGCACTCCAGAAGAACGCCTGGAAGGCCCTTCAATTCCAAGCCTATTTCATTTTCAAGTATCGCGTCGAAGGCGACACCCTCTTGCTCTGGGGAATGTCCGAGGCCGCGAAGAAAGAGGCGATCACCTCGGGCAAGATCAAGGGCGAAGTACCGGGGAAGGGGAAGACGGGAGCGTCCCGCTTCACCGACACGAAGGAGAACCTCGCCCGGTTCGTCGTCGCCGCGGGCGACAGCCTGTTCGAGAAGGAACCGCTCCGCCTGGAACGGGTCAAGTAGGCCGGGGCGAGTCGTCGCCGCGGGGCCGGTTTCTGCCGCGGGCGGATGGCCGGCGGGCGATGGCCTTGGCCAGCTTGGCGAGGAAGATGGTGTTGGTAACCAGGTATCTGCGCCACAGCCGGCGCGGCTCGCAGAGGAGGCGGAAGAGCCACTCCAGGCCCGATCGCTGCATCCAGCCCGGCGCCATCCGCTTCGTCCCCGCATGGAAATCGAAGGCCGCGCCGACGCAGACCACGGCCGCCCGCACCTGCGAGCGGATCCGGTGGGCGAACCAGTCCTGCTTCGGGGCGCCGAGTCCCACCAGCAGGAGTCCCGCCCCGCTGGCATCGATCCGCCGGGCGGTTGCTTCCTCTTCCTCGGCCGTCAGGGGACGAAACGGCGGCGACTCGGCGCCGGCGATCACGAGGCCCGGGTGTTTCCGGACGAGGTTCTCGGACAGGCGGCGAAGGACCTCGGGCGAGCTGCCGTACAGGTAGATGCCAACGCCTTCGGCGGCGGCGCGGCGGCAGAGCCGCCCCATCAGCTCGGGCCCGTAGACCCGCTCTTTCAGGCGGACGCCGTACAGGAGGCGGAGGGCCCAGCGGACTGGTTGTCCGTCGGGGGCAACGATCTCGAAGCCGTTGACCGCATCGCGGAGCTGAGGATCGCCGGCCGCGGCCACCAGGGCGTGGACCGAGTGGAACGAGGCGACGGCACTTTGCCGGCGGCGGGCGGCGCCGAGGATGGCATTGGCCGCCTCCTCGTAGTCGGTTGCGCTGATTCGGACGCCCAGCAGGTCGTATTTCGGGGGCCATGGGTTCATGGGGTGGCCTTTGCAAGGATCGCCTCCGGGAGGCGGCCGCCCCGGACCGCGGCGGCGTCGGCATAGATCTTCATGAGCATCGCGTAGTTCTGACGGACGGTGTACTTGCTCTCGAACTCCCGCCGGGCCTGGTCGCGCATCCGTCGCCGGGCGGGGGAGTCGGCGGCGATCTGCCGGACCTTGGCGGCCAGATCGGACGGGTTGCCGGGCTCGAAGAGCAGTCCGGTGCGGCCGTCGGCCACCAGTTCGGCCATGGCGCCCAATCGCGAGGCGATGACCGGCGTGCCCTTGGCATACGCTTCGATGATCGTGCGCCCGAAAGTCTCGTACAACAGCGAGGGCACGAGCAGGCACGTTGCCTCGCCGACGATCGCCAGGAGGTCGTCAGGCGTGCGGCGGCCGAGCCACTCGATCTGGGGCAGGCGCAACGCGGTTTCGCGGACTTGCGGGGCCATGGGGCCGTCGCCGACAATCCGAAGCGGCATGTTCGGTGCGAAATGCTCCCACGCCGCCAGGAGCGTATCGATTCCCTTCTCGGGAGACAGGCGGCCGGCGAAAACCGCGTATCCGCCCGCCGCGGCGCCCCGCCCGGGATCCGGATCGATGAAGTTGGGCTTCACGGCGATTCGGTCAGGGGGCAAGCCCCCCGCAACGCACTTCTGCCTCGCAAATTCCGTGGGGGCGAAGTACCGATCGACGCATCGCGACCAGGTACGGGCGAGGCGGTGCCCGGCCTGCATGGCGACGACCACGGCGGTTGCCGCCCGGCTTCCGCGATAGCAGCGGTGCAGGACGGCCGGCCAGGCAAGCAACTTTCCCAGGCAGTCCTCGCACACGCGGGCGTCGCGAAGGAAGTAGGCATTGGCGCAAAAAAGCCGGTAGTTCCTGATCGACTGCACGACCGGCACCCCTTCGGCCCGCGCCGCCGAGTAAGCGGAAGGCGAAATCAAGGGGAACGTGTTCGTGCAGTGCATCACGGCGGGGCGGTGCGCGCGAATGAGGTCGCGGAGCCGGCGATAGCTTTGGCGGTTCCAGAGGGTGCGGGCCGCCACGGCCAGCCGCCCCATTTGCCCGATGGCGTCGTTGTGGAGCGTGTACCGCAGGACCTCGTGGCCGCGGGATTCCAGCATTCCGGCCTCGGCGGCGAACGACTGATCTTCGCCCCCCGGTTGCTGATAGTAGTTGTGGCAGAGAAGGATCCTCATGCGGGCTCCGCCCCTTTCCACATGTCGGGAGACGGCTGGTCGGAGATGCCGGCCTGGAGGGTGGCGTAGGCGACGGCAAGTCCGAGCAATGCAAAGAACACGACGGACTCCTGCTCGATTGGACCCATGAACGAGGAATTGAGGGTTCCCCAGCCGAGGAACCAGGCGGCCACAATGGCCAACAGCAGCGGCAGCGGCCGGCCACCGCGGGCGGCGGCCGCGCTCTT
>JBEKCP010000681.1:0-2961 GCA_050014815.1 Thermoguttaceae bacterium
GGGCGCGGGGAGGCCATCCTCTCCAGTTCTGTGGGGGTATATTCCAACCATTAAGTATGGATTGCGGCCCTCCGACACCCCGATCATCGCCTGGTAATCAAAAATCGGCGCTATGCAACAATCTCGCTTCCGATTAAGATATAAGTTATCTGACGGCTGTAGACGGCGGGAAGAGGCGGGAGGACTTGTCATGTCAATCCGCGTCGTCTGTCCGAAAGGCCATGCCCTTAAGGTAAGCGTTCAATGGGCGGGCAAGACCGGCTTGTGTCCGGTGTGCAAGGTGCCGGTCGAGGTTCCCACCCCGTCGTCGCAGAATTTCTCGGAGGATTCGATCCTGAACCTCCTCGAAACCGCCGGCGGTGCCCCCAGTTCTTCCGACAAGACATCCAAGCCGGGCGGCTCATCGATTGGCGATGGCCGCCAGCAAACGCCTAAGAAGTCGTGCGACAAGTGCAAACAGGAGATTCCCAAGCACCCGACCATTTGCCCGCACTGCCATACCTTCATCGGCAACATGGAATCGCGTTAACTTCGTAAACCTTCGTCCAACCCGTCAGCGTAGGGATTCGCCCAGGGGCGAGCCCGCTCCGGTGAGGGGGAGACGAAGAGGGAAGGGTTCCGGCACCGACGCCGAAGAGTAAGGGGTGACCAACGGCATCAGGAGGTGTTGTTGGCCGCGGGAACCGTGGCTGGGCCACCAAGCGCTGACCTGCGCTCGTCGGAGAGATTCCACGGCAAGAACGGCTGGATGTCTTCGGGCGCCTTCCCGCCGGCCACGGCACAACTCTCCAAGTACCACGTCAGCCACCGTCGCGGATTGATTTTCCAGCGGGCCAGCGTGGCCAACAACGAGAACATCGCCGCTGCCAACCGGCCACTCCACAGGGATCCCGAGCCGTAGAAGTTCTTCCTCGCCACAGCCGGGCCGCGGCCCGCTCGTTCCGAAGCGTTATTGTCCATCGGAATGCGCGGATCCTCCACAAAGCGAACGAGGCCCGTCCAGTGCTCTTCGAGGCTTTCCAGAACCTTGCGGCACGGTTGGCGGAGTTTCGCATCGGAGAGTTCTTCCACCGCCCCAGTTCGCATCGCTTCCACCGCCTGGCGCAACAAAGCATCTTGCTCTTGAAACTTCACAGAGCCGAGAGGATGCCGCAGACGTTCCCGATTTACAGCGTAGACATGTCGAATATGGCGTAGCCAGGAAAGCGCCCAGGGCGTCAATTCTGACCAACTCTTGCCCACTCCCACGAAGTCTCGCCGCACATGCGCCCAACAGAACGCCAACACGATCAGGCCCGACTTCACCTGCGCCATGGCCTTGTAGCCCGAGTACCGATCCACTTCCAGCGTCCCTGAAGCCTG
Organism: Thermoguttaceae bacterium; assembly: GCA_050014815.1. Taxonomy (GTDB): domain Bacteria; phylum Planctomycetota; class Planctomycetia; order Pirellulales; family Thermoguttaceae; genus JBEKCP01. The sequence continues at coordinate 1,363 of JBEKCP010000681.1, forward strand.
TGGCCCAAAGTGCGCTTCGGGCACCTCGTGACTGCGGCTGGGATCGAGCAGATAGATCACCGTGTCCTCGCCAAGAATGACCCACAACCACCAACCGTGGCCTTTTTTCCCGTCCAAAAGCACGAATACCAGCCAACGGGTTTCGTCGGCTTGATGGAATCTGCCCTGCCGATTCCGCTCTAGCAACGCCTCGTAGATCGGATGCAACATCGGCTCAATCCGCTTGAGCCCGTCATTCACGGTGCCTCCCGGCAAGTCCAGATCGTATTGTTCGAGCTGCCCCAGCAGCCGCTCCGTGGGCCGATACGACGAATACTTGTCCAGAAGCACATGCGTCCACAGCGAAATGCCGTAGTTGCCCTTGGGGATCAGCTTGGGCGGAGGCGGGGCCATCAGCGTTCGCCGGGAAAGATCGCATTCGCACGTCGCTCGGTATCGTCGCCGCCGAATCCGGCGACGATGCGCCCGCACGTCGATCTCCAACAATTCCGAGTCCTCCGTGCTCGACATCATCGTGGCCGGCTTCCCGCAGATCGGACAGGCCAACAACTCCGCCGGCAACGGGACGAGCTCCTCCTCTACAGGCAAGTGGGAATAATCACGCCGATCGTGTCCGGCATGACCGGGCTGCGCGCCTCGCCTCTTCACGGCAGCCGCGACTTCTTCGGGATCGAATAAATCGTTGGAACGGTCGCTTTTGACGGACTTCTCCGACTTGCGGCCAAAGAGCTTGTCTTGAAGGGCGCGGGTCTGTCCCCGGGATTGGTCCAGTTCCTCCTTTAACTGCTCGATGCGTTTCACGGCATCGGCATGTCGGCTCTTCCAATAGCCCACTTCGCAATGGAACTCGGCCCACAATTTCTCCAGCGCCCGCTCCACACGCTCGACAGCAGGGCAGTTCGCGCAGGAAACCGATGTCTCCAACGTCTCGATCGGGAGGTCCAGAAGCGTGGCAGCCATGGGCCACGCTATACCCAAATTGACCGCATCAGGCCAGATCAATTCCCTCGCCCAACTACCCCAATGGACGGGTTGGACGAAGGTTTACTCGGCAGGTAACCTAACTCTTTATTTCGGCCAATCTTACGTAAAGTCGGGGCGACAGGACTTGAACCTGCGACCTCTTGCACCCCAAGCAAGCGCGCTAGCCAGACTGCGCTACGCCCCGTAATCTCTAAGTGCTTATCTCACAACACGTTACGAGATTTGTCCAACAACCTCCCATCTTACCTAACATGCCTAAATGGAACCGTTTGGAGCCGTTTTGACCCCTGTTTGCGGACAATTGCGGACAAACGCGAGCAGACCGTGCCGGCTCGGTCCGCATTGCGGACGACCAGCTTTGAGCGGCGTGCTTGCGGGCGGCAACCACCGGCAGGCTCCTTGCGGACAAACGGCTTGGCACCCCGCCGGGACCACCCCGGCGGCCAATAGCTAAAGGATACCAAGCGCCCTGGCACCCGTCAACGGCGTGCCATCGGCAGCATCGGCGATCCCCGCCCGCCGCACCGGCAGCAGTGCGTGGGCACCAGGGCCGCCTTGGTGCCGCCAACCTGCCGGCCTGCATGATCGACGACGACCAGATTGACCCCCGGAATT
>JBEKCP010000682.1:0-2953 GCA_050014815.1 Thermoguttaceae bacterium
GCCTGGCGTGCGGATTGCTCCTGGTGTCGCCTTGCGTGCCGCTGGTGTTCATGGGCGAGGAGTACGGCGAGACGCGGCCGTTTCCATTCTTCTGCTCTTTTCTGGACCGGCAATTGGCGGACGCCGTCGGGCGCGGCCGTCGCTCGGAGCTTGCCGGGTTCGCCTGGCAGGCCGACATTCCCGATCCCCAGGCCCCGGAAACCTTCGAGTCCGCCAAGCTTCAATGGGCCTGGCCGGCGGGCTCCTTCCACTCACAGATCCGGCAGCTTTACGCCGACCTGATCGCAGCCCGGCGGCGATGGCCGGCCTTGCGGGATCGTCGCCACACGTCGGCCGAGATCAGGGGTCAGGTATCAAAGCCCCCGGACTGCGTCCGGGGGGTCAGGGGTCAGGGGACAGGGGACAGTAGCCGCAGGCGTACACCCGCGGATCGGGCACCATGCGAGCATGGTCGTCCGCGGCTATCCGCGGTGCTCGTCCTCCGCCGGGGCGAGGGTCCCGGCCTGACCGCCTACGCCAACCTGACGCCCGACCGCGTGGGCGTGCCGCCGCCGGAGGCGGCCGAAGGATCGATCGTGCTGAGCACCGAGGAGCCCCGCTACGGCGGACGCCGAAACGTCCAGATGCCTCTGGCGTATCTCGATCCGTACGAGATGTGCCTCCTTGGCCCGCGGGAGTGGCGGCTATGAACGATCTCCATGCCCTGGCCGATCGGATTACGGACGATGTCTGCCGGCGGATCTCCGAGCCCCGGCACTGGCCCACATCGACCTACCGCCTCCAGTTCCGCGGCGATCAACTTACGTTCCGCGATGCGGCGGCGCTGGTGCCCTACCTCGACCGGTTGGGCATTAGCCACATCTATGCCTCGCCGTACCTGAAGGCGCGCCAGGGAAGTCCGCACGGCTACGACGTGGTGGACTACGGCCGCCTCAACCCCGACCTGGGGAGCGAGGACGATTATGCGGCGATGGTCGAGGCCCTGCGGGGCCACGGCATGGGACAGATACTGGACATCGTGCCAAACCACATGGGGATTGTCCCGGGCGAGAACGCCTGGTGGACCGACGTCCTGGAGAACGGCCCCAGCTCGCCCTACGCGTCCTATTTCGACGTCGATTGGCACCCGGTCAAGGCCGAGCTGGAGAACAAGGTGCTGCTGCCGCTCCTGGAAGACCAGTACGGCAAGGTGCTGGAAGCGGGCCAACTCCGGCTGGAGTACGGCGAGGGGGCCTTCTTCCTCCGGTATGCGGGGAAGCGGCTGCCCTTGGATCCGCGGAGTTTCGGCGCGGTGCTGGCTCCCCAGATCGATCCGCTCAAGGAAACCCTGGGCCCGGACTCCGAGGCCGTGCGGGAGCTTCAGAGCATCCTCACGGCCCTCGATTACCTTCCCAAGACCACGGAAACGGCGCCGGAGCGAGTGGCGGAGCGGCAGCGGGAGAAGGAGGTCGTCAAGGGCCGGCTCCACCGCCTGGCGGGCGAGTGCCTCGCACTGGCCGCCCGGATCGAGGAGAGCCTCGGGCACCTGAATGGTAACCCCGGCGACCCCCACAGCTTCGATCCTCTGGACGCCCTCTTGAACGCCCAGGTCTACCGGCTCTCGTACTGGCGGGCCGCCGACGACGAGATCAATTACCGCCGCTTTTTCGACGTGAACGACCTGGCCGCCGTCTCGACGGAGGCCCCGCAGGCATTCGAGGCCATCCACCGGTTCGTGCTCGATCTGTTGGTCCGCGGCAAGGTGGACGGCCTGCGGATCGACCACATCGACGGCCTCTTCGACCCGCAAGAGTACCTCCGGCGATTGCAGCGGGGATACCTTCGGGCCATGGGGCTCTCGGCGTACGATCGCGTCTCGGGCGACCCGCAAGCGGGTGCCCCGCCGGCAGCGGCAGCGGCCGGTGCGATGCCCGCCGCGGAAGCCCCGCCGTGGCGCTGGGAGGAAGTCGAGCCGTGGTTCTTGCGGAAGGTCGAGGGGGACCTGCCCGCCGACCGTCCTCTCCCGCTCTATGTCGTTGTCGAAAAGATCCTCGGCCCGGAGGAGCCACTGCCCGCCAATTGGCCGGTGGCGGGCACCACCGGTTACACCTTCCTGAGCCTCGTGAACCGGCTGCTGGTGGACCCGGCCGGACTGGCCGAACTGGACCGCACCTACCAGCGGTTCATCGGCGAAAGGCTCGATGTCCGCGAGGTCGCCTACCAGTCGAAGCGCATGATGCTCGGGCTGTCGATGTCCAGCGAGCTGCAGTTGCTCGCCCACCGGCTCAACCGGATCTCGGAGCGGCACCGCGGCTCGCGGGACTACACGTTGAACACGCTGCGGATCGCTCTCCGCGAGATCCTGGCGTGCTTCCCTGTCTACCGCACGTACATCCGGCCGGGCGAGGTGTCGGAGCGGGACCGGCAGGTGGTCCAGCGGGCGGTCGCCCAGGCCAGGCGGCGGAATCCGGCCGCCGCCGCCGCCGTGTTCGAGTTCGTCCGGGACGTGCTCCTCCTGGAGCAGCCGCCCGACCTGGACGACAGCGGCCGCCGCGACCGCGAGGTGTTCGTCGGCCGGTTCCAGCAGGTGACCAGTCCGCTGGTGGCCAAGGGCATCGAGGACACGGCCTTTTACGTCTACCTGCCGCTGGTCTCGCTCTGCGAGGTGGGCTCCGACCCGGCCAGGGGCGCGGCCACGATCGAAGAGTTTCACGCCGCCAGCGCCGATCGGCTCCGCGAGTGGCCCCAGTCGCTCATCGCCACCACGACCCACGACACGAAGCGGAGCGAGGACGTTCGGGCGCGGATGAACGTCCTCTCGGAGGTCCCGCACCTGTGGCGCGCCGCCGTGAACCGCTGGGCGCGGGTCAACCGGCGGCATCGCCGCGAGGCGGACGGACTGCCCGCCCCCAGCCGCAACGACGAGTACCTCTTCTACCAGACGCTCGTCGGCGTTTGGCCCCTGGAGCCGCCC
>JBEKCP010000683.1:0-2951 GCA_050014815.1 Thermoguttaceae bacterium
ATCCTTGCTCTTGTCGTTCGTATTGATGCTGCATGCGGGAAACACGCAGAGCGCGGCCAACAGCGCGCCCAAAGAAAGTCTTGCGATCACGCTACGGCTCAACATCTCACGGCTGAACATTCTAACGCTGAACATGGGAGGAACCTCCTGAGCTGGGTTGGGCTGAAATCGGCCGGGCGGGGCGTTCGATCCCCTCGCCTCGGAAGGCGATGCCCGGAATCGTAACCGGCAGATGACCGCTGATCGGGATCTCGCCGAAAATCGCCTTTACGGCCGCTGTTTCCGACACAGTGGCATTGGAAAACGAGCACAAATAATTCTGGATGGCGGGAAAATCCTGCACCACATAAGGGTTGCCCATGGCGAGCACGACAGTGCGATCGGCGGCGCGATCGAGGATCGCGGTGAGCAGGGACTCGGTGGCGTCGTCCATGGCAACGGTATTCGTCAAACCTCCTCCGGCGGCACGCATGGCCTTGCCCGCGACCGGAACCACGTACAGCGCAGCGATCACATGTTCGGCCGCTTCCACGGCTTCCACAACGGGAGCCTTCATGCCGGCGGCCGAGCGGGCGTCGAGATAGATCACGCGGGCGTCAGGCACACGGTCTAGAATCTCGCGTTCGAGCATACGTCCAGAGTCGGTGCGCAGGTCGTCGGAAAAAATCGCCACGACGAGACGGTTGCTCACCGCTGTCAAAGATTGATACGGAAGAACGGCCTCCGCGGTTCCAATAGCAGTTTCAACAGCTTGCAGCGGTATTACTTTGCCGTTGCCGCGGACGAGCGTAATGGCTTCGTCGGCAATGCGCTGGCCGACGGCTAGATTTTCCGGCTTCGCCACCTCGCTGGAGAGTTGACTGGGGTCCACCAGTCGCGCCCTGTTCAGACCGAGAGAAGCCTTTAGTTCCAGGATCTTGCGCACCGATTGATCGAGTCGCTGGGGGTCGATTTCGCCGCTGCGCACCGCCTGCAGCATGGCGCGGTAGCTGGCGTCGAGATCGGGCGGAATGACCAGCATGTCGTTGCCGGCCAGGAAGGATTCAACCGCAGCCCGGCCGATAGCCTTCGCATATAGCCGCGTCAACCCCGCCATGTCGAGGGCGTCGGTCACGACGAGCCCTTTGAATCCCATTTCTTCTTTGAGTAGACCGCTCACAATCGGCTTGGAAGTTGTGGCCACGCGGTTGGGCCCAGGGTCAAGAGCGGGAACGGTCACGTGCGCGACCATCACAGCATCCACGCCGGCCTCGATGGCGCGCCGGAACGGCGGCAACTCAACCGCATCGAGCCGCGCGCGGTCGCCGGTGACTTGAGCTATGCCAAGATGAGAATCGGTAGCGGTGTCGCCGTGTCCGGGAAAGTGCTTGGCCGTGACCAACATGCCGCCTTCGTGAGCGCCCCGGATGTACGCGGCCACAAAGTCGCCCACCTGCTTCGGATCCTCTCCGAAGGAGCGCGTGTTAATAATGGGATTCGCCGGGTTGGAATTCACGTCGGCATCAGGGAAGAAATTCCAATGCACTCCGACCGCCCTTGCTTCCAGCGCAGTGATGCGTCCAAAGGCTTCGGCATTCTCTGTTTTGCCGGTCGCTCCAAAGGCCATCGCATGGGGGAAAACGGTGGTGCCGTTCAGACGCATGGACACGCCACGCTCGAAATCGGCTGAGACTATGAGGGGCAGCTTGGATGATCTTTGCAGCCGGTTGAGCAGTTCGGCGGCAACCTCGGGCTGGCTTTTGAGCAGAACGGGGCCGTCCACCGGAACGCTCATGACCAGCGATCCGACGTGATACTTGCTCAGGTTGTCGCGCAGGCGAACAAAGATGGGGTCAGCATCATTCAGGGATTGCACTCTTACCCAGATCGCAAAGAGTTGGCCAACTTTTTCTTCGGGCGACATCTTGCGCAACGTCTTGTCGGCCCACTTCCGTCCGGCTCTGTCGAGATGGACGGGACCAGGTTGCAGAAATCTTTCTTTACTCTTGTCTCTTGCAAAGCAAAGCGCCGTGGCGAAAAGAAGTGTGACCAGAAAAAGATGACGGAGCATGAATTGACAATAGCAAAAATAGATAGGGAACGTCGTGCAGCCTGCTGACGACCTCTCTCAAATTTGCGCTTCGATAGTTGCAATGCCCTCCGCTTGGATGGCGGGGTCGTCGCCGAACCCGGCCAGCCAGTGCACATTCGGCTCTCGGCGGAACCATGTGATCTGGCGCTTGGCATAGTTGCGGTGCGCCTGCTGCGCGGCAGCGAGCGCCGACTCCAGATCCAATCCGCCGTGCAAATACTGGACCGCCTGCTTATATCCCAACGACGCGAGTGGGCGGGCTTGGTCGCCATATTTCGCGAGAAGTTGTCTTGTCTCAGCGATCAATCCTCCGCCAAGCCGTCTCTCGTCAAACATCTTCGCAGCCCGCTGGTTGATGCGGGCATAAAGAACTTCCCGCTCGGGATTGAGTCCGAGGCGCAGAATGCGAAAGCCCTGCAGTGGTTCGCGGCCGCCCTGCTGCCAGAGTTCGGTCATATTCAGGCGAGAGGTTCGGCGGAAGGAGCGGCGCGAGGTCAGGCACACCTCGATCGCCCGGATCACCTTGGGGACATCGTTGGCGTGAATGCGGTTCGCCGCCGCAGCGTCGAGCCGGCGCAGGATGCGGTGCAGGTGCTCGGTCCCATGCTGCTCGGCGCGGGCGCGCAGTTGATTGCGCAGGTCCTCGGACCGTTGCGGACCAGAAAAAAGTCCTTCGACGAGAGCGCGGAGATAGAGTCCGGTTCCTCCGCTGACGATGGGCAAGTGTCTGCCCTGGGCAATTTCACGCAGAACTTGCCGCGCCTGGCGAGCATATTCTCCAGCAGTAACGTCACTGAGCGGATCCACATAATCCAGGAGGTGATGCGGAATTTCTGCGCGCTCCGCCGCACTGGGTTTGGCCGTGCCGATTTCAAATTCG
>JBEKCP010000684.1:0-2950 GCA_050014815.1 Thermoguttaceae bacterium
GGCCCAGTACTTCTCCGCGGCCTTGATGCCGGACGAGAAGGCCGCGGCGGCCGTCGATCGGGCGATGGCAATGCGCGTCGGCGACGTCGATCCCCAGCGCAAGAACATCACGAATACCTCGTTCCGCATCGTCACCAAGGCGGAAACGCTCGCGGCGGGCAAGGAGCTCTCCCACCACTACCGCCTCTTTGCCGGTCCAAAACGGCCGGACCTCTTGAAACCCTACGGACTCGGCGACCTGATTTACTACGGTTGGCCCATCTTCCACGTGGTCGCCGAGCCCATGACGAAAATGCTGGAGTTCTTCTACCACTACCTGGTGTTCAACTACGGCCTGGCGATCATCATGCTGACGGTGCTGGTCCGGCTGGCGCTGTTCCCGCTGGGCCGCAAGCAGGCGAAGAGCGCCCAGGTGATGCAGAAGCTCCAGCCCGAGATCAAGAAGCTCCAGGAAAAATACAAGAAGGACCTCATGGGCTTAAGGACGGCCCAGCAGAAGCTCTTCCGCGAGCACAACTACAATCCGCTGGGCGGCTGCCTGGTGGCGTTCATCCAGATACCGGTCTTCATGGGGCTGTACCGCTCGCTCCAGGTGGACGTGGAATTGCGGGATGCCTCGCTCTTGGGGCACGGGGTCCGGTGGTGCTCGAACCTGGCGGGGCCCGAGATGCTCTACGACTGGAGCTGGTTCATGCCCGCCTGGGTCAACAGCGGCATCGGCATGTTCGGCCTGGGGCCGTATTTCAACATCCTGCCCTTGGTGACGGTCGCCCTGATGATCGTGCAGCAGAAGATGTTCATGCCGCCGCCGGCCGACGAGCAGGCCGCCATGCAGCAGAAGGTGATGAACTTCATGATGATCTTCATGGGCGTCCTCTTCTACAAGGTGGCGGCCGGGCTGTGCATCTACTTTATCGTGTCGAGTCTCTGGGGACTGGGCGAGCGGAAGTTCCTGCCGAAGACCGCGGCGAAGTCGGCCGACGATGAGCCCCCGGCCGACCGCGTCCGACGACCGCCCGACGGTGGCCGCAACGGCGATCGCAGGAAGAAACGCGGCCGGAAGTGAAGAATCTCCCCTCTCCCTCCGGGAGAGGGGCAGGGGGTGAGGGCTTCGCGGGACTTTGCAGATAGGGTGGCATTATTATTCTTCTGCTACCCGTGCCAAGAACAGCGAGTACCGCACATGGCCCTTGGTCCACCTGACGAGCTCGAACGATACCTGGAGTTCATATACCGGGTGATGCTCACCGCCCGAGTAATGGGCTGGCAGGCCGCGCCAGCCGAGCAGATCGCCGATCTCATGGACGCGGTCCACAACCTTCCTGTCCTGCTCCGACGATGGGACGACTTCGACAAAGGTCTCTTTCGAGAGCACGTGGCTGAGTACGACAAGAAGTGGCGGACGAGCTTGGTAGGTTTACTGGATGCTTGTCTGGAAGGCCGCTAGAATGCCGCGGCTGCAAAAGTCCCTGCGCGACCGCCGCGTCGTACTGCCGGCTGGGGGAGGCTGATAAAATAGCTGGCAGTTCACCCCTGACAAAACTGGAGGCTGCGGCGCCAGCCATCATCACCGCCGATCGCCCTCACCCCCTGCCCCTCTCCCGGAGGGAGAGGGGAGACTTTCCGTGACTCCGCACGACGACACGATCGCTGCCATCGCCTCGCCGCCGGGAGGGGCGGCGCGGGGAATCGTCCGCCTGAGCGGACCGGGGCTGCGGAACTGCCTGGAGCGGTGCTTCCGCCCCGACGAAAAAGGGGACAGTCCCCATTTGTGCGAAGCACCCTCCGGGCCGTTCCGGCAAATGGGGACTGTCCCCTTTTTCCAGTCGATTACCACCCCGACGGCTGTGCCGGGGCTCGTCTGGCTGGCCGGCTTCGCTTCGCCGGTGCCCTGCGAACTCTATCTCTGGCCTGGAAAACGGAGCTACACGGGCCAGTCCGTGGCCGAGATCCACACGCTCGGTTCCCCGCCGGTGCTGGAGGCGGTGCTGCGGGCCGTCTGCCGGGGCGGGGCCCGACTGGCCGAACCGGGCGAGTTCACGCTCCGGGCGGTCCTGGCCGGCCGGATCGACCTCACGCAGGCCGAGGCCGTGCTCGGCGTGATCGAGGCCGAGGACCCGGCCGAGCTCCATGCCGCGCTGGCCCAGTTGGCCGGCGGCCTGGCCGCTCCCTTGCACCGTCTGCGGGATGTTCTGCTGGATCTCCTGGCGAATCTGGAAGCAGGGCTCGATTTCGCCGACGAAGACCTCGCCTTCATCTCACCCGAGGAACTCGCCGTACGACTGGATTCCGCCGCGGCCGAGGCCGGCGGCCTGTCCCAACGGATCGTCCAGCGGGGGGATACGGCCGAGCGGATCCGCGTGGTCGTGGCGGGTCGCCCCAATACGGGCAAGAGCAGCCTGTTCAACGCCCTTGCCCGGGGGGCCGACGCCCTCGTATCCGACCAGCCCGGCACCACCCGCGACTATTTGACCGCCGAGCTGGACCTCGACGGGGTGAAGTGCCAACTGATCGATACGGCGGGGATCGGGGAAACCTCCGCAGAAACGGCCGGCCCGCACCAGCCCGACGCGCAAGCGAGGGAGCTACCTGATTCCCGTCCCTCGCTTGCGCGCCGGGCTAGTGATGCTGGGCAGGACTTGGCTTTTCAGACGCGGGCCGCCGCGGCCGAGCAGACCCGCCGGGCCCACGTGCAACTGCTGTGCATCGACTCGAGCCGGCCGCTTGACCCGTGGGAAGAAGGCGAACTGGCCCACGGCGCGGCGGGCCGGCGAATCGTTGTATGGACCAAGGCCGATCTCGCGCCACTAAAGCCCCCCCATTGCCATGGGGGGGTTCCCGGCGAAGTCGCCATCGAAACCAGCAGTCTGACCGGGCAGGGACTCGACTTGCTCCGCAAGGCCGTCCGCGAGGCCGTCTTGCACGCGATGGGCCCGCAGGGCGACGTGGT
>JBEKCP010000685.1:0-2949 GCA_050014815.1 Thermoguttaceae bacterium
GGCCGCGGCAGGCGGCACACCAGTACAGGCAGAGGGAGGTTGACTTCCGGATTCCCAATCGAGTCAAGAGCCGGCTTGGCCGGATCTGCAGCGAGGCGGGCGTGACGCCTTTCATGGCGCTGTTGGCCGCGTTTCAGATCCTGCTGCACCGCTATAGCGACTCGGACGACGTCGCCGTCGGATCCCTGTCGGCCAACCGCCAACAATTGGAAACCCAGGGGATGATCGGGCGGTTCACGAACCTCCTGGTAATGCGCAACGATCTGTCGGGCGATCCCAGTTTCCGATCGCTGCTGCCGCAGGTCGCGAGAACCGCCATCGACGCATTCCACCATCAGGAGATGCGGTACGAAGTGCTGGCGAGGGAACTGCAGCCCGGGTACGATCCGACGAAGCAGGCGCTTGCCCAAGTCTGGTTCGTCTTCCACCAGTTCAGCACCGACCGGGAGATCGATCTCTCGCGGGAGCTTACCGTCACCGTTCAGGAAGCGACCGCGGCCTGGGAATCGGCGGACGTCCTGGATCTGGCCCTTGGGGTCGAGGATGAGCCTCAAGGCTTCCACTGCCAGCTCACGTACGACGTCGGCCTGTTCGACCACCAGACCGTCGCCCGCATGGCCATGCACTTTCAAACGCTTGTGGCGGCGATCGTCGCCGATCCCGATCAGCGGCTCTCGCAGCTTCCGTTGCTCACGGAGCGCGAACGAGAGCAAGTGCTGGTCCAGTGGAACCGGACGGAAGTGGATTTTCCCGAAGCGGGCTGTGTTCACCAACTGTTTGAAGCACAGGTGCGGCGCTCGCCCGAGGCGGCGGCCTTGGTGTTCGAAGGCCGGAGCATGAGCTATCGCGAGCTCAACGCGCGAGCCAACCAACTGGCCCACTACCTGCGGCGATGGAACGTGGGGGCCGAAGTGCTGGTAGGCATTTGCCTGGAACCCTCGCCGGACGCGGCCGTGGCGATCCTGGGCGTGCTGAAGGCGGGCGGCGCCTACGTGCCGTTGGATCCGGAGGAGCCGCGCGACCGGCTCGATTTCTTCGTTGCGGATAGTCGCCCCAGGGTGATTGTAACTGCGACGGACCTGGCCGGCAGGTTCTCTGCTCTCGATGCCCACGTGGTAAATGTCGACGCCGACGGCAACGCCATCGCGCGCGAAAGCGAAAGCGATCCGCCCTGCCAGATCACTCCGGACAATGCGGTCTTCGTGCTCTATACATCCGGATCGACCGGGAAGCCCAAAGGGGTCGTCAACCTGCACCGCGGCGTTGCCAATTACCTGCTCTGGAAACGGCAGTCCTTGGGACTTGGCCCCACGGACCGCGTCCTGCTGGCAACTCCGCTGAGCTTCGACACGTCGGTTGAAGAATTCTTCGGCGGACTCCTCTCGGGTGGCTGCATGGTTATCGGCAAGCCTGGAAGCCAGCGGGATCCGGGCTACCTCCTCCAGTTGCTCGCCCGGGAGCGCGTTACCACGGCCTGCGTCGTGCCGTCCACGCTGCGGTTGCTCCTGGAAGAGAACGGCGTTGAGCAATGCGGCTCGTTGCGGCGGGTAATAAGCGGCGGCGAAGCCCTCACGCCCGACCTGATGGAACGGTTCTTCCAGCGATTCAGCGCCGATCTGTACAACGACTACGGTCCGACGGAAACGTCGATTGCCGTCACCACTTGGAAGTGCAGCCTCGATTACCAACGGGGGATTATTCCCATCGGCCGGCCGATTGCCAACGTGCGGCTGTATATCCTGGACGCCCAGCGAAACCCCGTTCCCATCGGCGTGCCGGGCGAGCTTTACGTCGGCGGCGTGGCGGTGGCGCGGGGATACCTCAATCGCCCCGAGCTTAATGCCGAGCGATTCCTCCCCGATCCCTTCAGCGGCGCGGCGGGAGACCGGATCTATCGAACCGGGGACCGCTGCCGCTGGCTGCCCGACGGGAACATTCAGTTTCTCGGGCGGCGGGACGGCCAGGTGAAGATTCACGGCGGCCGCCTGGAGTTGGGGGAAGTCGAGGCCGCGATCAACCGTCACCCCGGGGTGGCCCAGGCCGCGGTGGTCGTGCGGCAGTCGTCGCCGGACTACAGGTACCTGGCCGCCTACGTGGTGCCGCGCGGCCCGCGGCCCGACGGCGACGAGGCCGCGGCGGAATTCGTGAAGGAGTTGCGGCAGTTTGTCAAGTCCCTGTTGCCGGAGTACATGATTCCGCAGGCATTCGAGGTCATGGATGCCCTGCCGAAGTTATCCAGCGGCAAGGTGGACCGCGCGGCCTTGCCGGCCGCTGCGCCGGCGGCGAGAACGGCGCAGCGGTACGTTGCTCCCCGCTCACCGTTGGAGCGGCAATTGGCCGCGATTTGGGCCGAGGTGCTCCAGCGGGACCGCGTGGGCATACACGATAACTTCTTCGATCTCGGCGGCCATTCGTTGCTGGCCGTGCGGATGATGGTGCAAGCCCGCACCGCGCTCGCCATCGCGTTGCCGGTTGCCGCGGTGTTCGCGGCCCCCACCGTCGCCGAGCTCGCCGAATGCATCGAAGCCGCAAAACGCGGCGAAATCCAGGACGGCGCAATCGAGACCGCCACGGTCGACGAGTTCGTCGCCGGTTTGCTCCAGCCGCCCACGGGCGACGGGCAATCGCTCGTTCCCTTGCGGACGGGTGGAGCGGCGACGCCGTTGTTCTGCTTCCACGGCCTGGGTGGACACGTCGCCGGCTTCCTGCCCCTGGCGGGCAGGCTGACCCGCGAGCGGCCGGTTTATGGACTGCAAGGGCAGGGGCTCAGCGCCGGGCAGAGACCGCATGACCGCATCGAGGCCATGGCCGCGTTCTACCTGAGCGAGATTCGGGAAGTCCAGCCCCACGGGCCCTACTTGTTGGCCGGCTGGTCCATGGGCGGCCTGATTGCGCTGGAGGCGGCCAACCGGCTTCGCGCAGCGGGCGAAGAGGTCGCCCTGGTGGCCA
>JBEKCP010000686.1:0-2948 GCA_050014815.1 Thermoguttaceae bacterium
CCGGGAGATCGCCGCCGTGCTGGACTGTTCCCGGGCCGCTGTGAAGACGATGATGTTCCGCGCCCGCAAAAAGTTGCTGCCTCTCGTGAAGGAGCTGGCTTATGGCTGAATCGAACCCACGTGGCGGAGAGCGGATTCTGGCCGACGCCCTGCGGCAGGAGGCGGCGGCTTCCCGGCCGGAGTTTTCCGAATCGCTGCACGCGCGGCTGTGCGACGCCGTGCGCCGCTCTCACGAGGAAAGAGACCGTAGGGTGGGACGAGGTACGAGTCCCACCAGAAAAGAGTTTGAATTCCAGTTGGTGGAACTCGCACCTCGTCCCAGCCTGCAAAGCACATGGCGCCGGCGCTGGGCCGTGGCGCTGGCAGCCGCGATTGCCCTGTTGGCGGCGGTCGTTGTCTGGCAGCGGATCGAGCAACCCGGTTCACCAGGCCCCGACATTGCTGCCAGAGTCGCGCCCCATGACGACCCGGCGGCCGATCTCACCCACGTGACCGAATTGGCGGAGCAGGCGACCGACGCGCTGGACAGCCTGATGGATCGGGCCATCAGCTCTCAACAATGGGCCGGTCTGGACGACGATGCCCGAACGGCTCTGTCCGCCGTCATCGACCACCTCCCGCCGGATATCTCCTCCGCGCTGGCGTTTTCCGAGCCCGCCATGTAGCCCGCACACTTCTGTCTCGTTCCCACGGTCCTCCGTGGGAACGCATTGAGCGGACGCTCCGCGTCCCCGGCTGGGCGTGTCTACGACCACTGCGACGCATCCAAGGCGAAGGGCCGCGGGAGCGGCCGTCGGGTGCGTTCCCACGCGGAGCGTGGAAACGATATAACCCGTTGTGAGGGTATGTCAAGCGGCCGGCGGCGTGTAGGATTCACGACCTGACGCCCCCTGCCCTTCCTTCCAGGATGAATCCATGCGCACGCGTTTGAACCCCGGTTGGACCTTGCTGCTTCTGATCCTCTTTCCCCTGTCGGCCGTGGCGGCGCCGAAAGGCCAAACGTCGCCGCAGGGGCCGCTGCCGGCCGAGAAGCTGATGCCGCCGCCCCAGCCGCCCGCTTCCCCGTACACCAGCGTCCGCTCGCTGCCCAACAACGTCACCCTGGCCGCGCTCCAGAACGGCCTGACGGTGATCGTCCAGGAGAACCACGTCGCCCCGGTCGCCACGGTCCGGTGCTACGTCAAGAACACCGGCAGCGCGTTCGAGGGCCGGTACCTGGGCGCCGGGCTGAGCCACGTGTTGGAGCACGTCGTCGCCGGCGGCACCACTACGCACCGCACCGAAACCGAGATCCGCAAGATCATCGAGAGCTTCGGCGGCGCAACCAACGCCTACACGACCAACGAGATGACGTCGTTCTTCATCGACTGCCCGGCAAAGAACACCCTGGCCGCCGTCGATCTGCTGGCCGACTCCATGCAGCACGTCGCTTTCAACGAGTCGGAATTCGCCCGGGAGTTGAAGGTCGTCCGCCGCGAGCTCTCCGACGACGAAACGGAACGGGGCCGCGTCCTTTACGAGATGCTCGACCGGACGGTCTACCTCGTTCACCCGGCCCGCCACCCCGTGATCGGATACCTCGAAGTGCTCAATCGCACGACCAACCAGGCGATCATTGACTTCTATCACGAGCGCTACGTGCCCAACAATCAGATTTTCGTCGTGGTCGGCGACGTGAAGACGCAAGAGGTGCTGGACCGGGTGGCCCGGCAATGGCAGGGAACGCCGCGGGCCCGCGAGACCTGCGTGCCGCTCGTGGACGAGCCCCGGCAGGTCTCGCCCCGCGAGGCGGTCCGCGAGATGGACGGTCCGACCTACGACCTGGCCGTAGCGTGGCCCACCGTCGACCTCTCCCACCCCGACCTCTATGCCCTGGACGTGGCCGCCGCCATCCTGGGCGAAGGGGAGAGCTCCCGGATGGTTCGCCGGCTGAAGTACGACCGCCCGCTGGTGCTCTCGATCAGTGCCGCCAGCAACACGCCGCATTATGTGCACGGTTACTTTGCCGTGACCGCCTCCGCCCGGCCGGAGACCTGGCAAGAGGCGTCCGACGCGATCCTCCGCGAAGTCTACCGGCTCCGCGACGAGCCGGTCGACGCAGCCGAGCTGGCCAAGGCCAAGAAGCAGAAGGCCGCCGAGCTGATCTTCCAACGGCAGACGGTCCAGCAGGCGGCCGACAGCCTGGGCCGCAGCCACCTCACCACCGGCGATCCCCTGTTCGACCTGGAGTACACCAGGCAGATCCAGAAGGTCACGGCCGAGCAGGTCCGCGACGTGGCGCGGCGGTACTTCGTCCCGGAGCGGCTCAACCGCGCGATCATCGCCCCGCCCCGCGGGGCGCCCAAGGCGGCCGGCGAGGCCTCCGCTGCCGCCGCCGGCCAGGTCCGCATGATCCGCCTGCCCAACGGCCTGCGCGTCCTCCTGAAACAACACGCGAACCTGCCGCTGGTGAACCTCCAGGCCTATGTCCTGGCGGGCTCGACCGTCGATAGTCCCCGGCAGGCCGGCCGCTCGATGCTGGTGGCCGCAATGCTGGAGCATGGCACCGCGGGCCACTCGGCCGCCCAGATCGCCGAGTACTTCGATTCCATCGGCGGCCAGTTCGGCATGCACGCCGGGCGATTCACCGTCTATGGCAGCGCGACCGTCCTGCGAGAGGATTTCCCGAAGGCGGCCGAGCTCTTTGCCGAGTGCTTCACCCAGCCCACTTTCCCCAAGGACGAGTTCGCCAAGGTCAAAGAGCTGGCCCTGGGCGCCATCGCCCAGCGGAGCGCCGATCCCCACGCGGAAATCGCCGACGCCTTCTACGACGCCCTGCCCCCGACCTCGCCCTATCACGTCAACCCGGAGGGCAGGGCCGCCTCGGTCGAGGCCCTCACGAGGAGCGACCTCCAGGAGTATCACGCCCGGTATTTCGTCCCGGGCAACATGCTCGTTACGATCTTCGG
>JBEKCP010000687.1:0-2899 GCA_050014815.1 Thermoguttaceae bacterium
CACATGATTCACTTCAACGGTCCAAAATTCCTTGGGCCATATAAACGCGGGGATGATTAGCCCCCCGGGAATCCGACACCCCCGAGCCCTCTTCATGCGAATCCTCCTCATCGGCGACATCGTTGGCAAGCCCGGACGGCTGATCTGCATCCAGGCGATCCGCGGACTGCGGATCGACCAACAGATCGACCTGGTGGTGGCCAACGCCGAAAACGTGGCGGGCGGCTCGGGGCTCACTCCCGCCCTTTACCGCGAGTTGATCGCCGCCGGCATCGACGCGATCACGCTGGGCGACCACGCGTACAAGCGGCGGGAGATATTCTCCGTTATGGAGAACGAGCGGCGGATCTGTCGCCCGGCCAACTATCCCGCCGATGCCCCGGGCCACGAGTTGGTGCTGGTGCGGGCGCAGAACCACGTCCAGGTGGCCGTCTTCGCCCTCCTGGGCCGGGTCTTCATGCCGCCGGTCGATTGTCCTTTCCGGGCCGCCGAACGGGTCCTGGCCGCCGCGCCCCCGGACGTCCGGGTGATCCTGCTGGATTTCCACGCCGAGGCTACCAGCGACAAGCAGCTCATGGGCCGGCACCTGGACGGCCGCGTGTCGGCCGTGCTGGGCACGCACACCCACGTCGCGACCGCCGACGAGCAGATTCTGCCCGGCGGCACGGCCTTCCAATGCGACGTGGGCATGACCGGCCCGCACGATAGCATCCTCGGCCGGCGGATCGACCGGGTCATGGAGACCACGCTCACCTTCCGGCCGACCCATTTCGAGGTGGCCACCGGGGACGTGCGGCTTTGCGGGACGCTGGTGGACGTGGATCCGGCGACCGGCCGGGCGACGGCGATCCGCCGCATCTCGGTCGACCAGGCGGAGGCCCAGCGGCTGGCCGCCCTGGCGCCGGGGCCGCCGGTTGAATCGCGCGCCGCAGAGCCGGAATGAACTGCCCCTCCCACCGGCGGCAGCCGCGCGTTATGATAGGGCCTCCTCCAAAGCAAGGGCCTGTCACTATGAGCGACTCCCGCGCGTCCATGGTACGGTTCCTCCTGTTTGCCAGCGGGGTGACCGCCATCGGCGGCTTCCTGTTCGGCTACGATACGGCGGTCATCAACGGCGCCAACTCGTACATCAAGGAGCACTGGCGCTTGACCCCGGCCTGGGAGGGCACGGCGACCGCCAGCATGCTGCTGGGCTGCATCCCGGGCGCGATGTTCGCCGGGTTCCTGAGCGACCGTTTCGGGCGGAAGCGGCTGCTCTTCCTGTGCGCGATCCTGTACGCCGCGTCGGGGGTATTGTCGGCGCTGCCGCGGACGGTGGAGGAGTTCCTCGCCGCCCGGTTTCTCGCCGGGCTGGGCATCGGGGCATCTTCGATGGTCTGTCCCGTCTACATCGCGGAGATCGCCCCGGAGAAGTGGCGGGGCCGGCTGGGCACGCTCTTCCAGTTGGCCATCGTGGTGGGGATCTTCCTGACCCTCTTCGTCAATATGCTGGTGCGTGCCCCGGACAACGAGGCGTGGAATATCGCGATCGGCTGGCGGTGGATGCTGGGATTGGGGACGGTCCCCGCGGTGTTGTTCTTGTTCCTGCTGTTTGCCGTTCCGGAGAGCCCGCGGTGGCTGGCTCAGCACGGCCGTGAGGAGGAGGCCGGCGCGATCCTCCGCCTGGCGGGCGGGGCCGAGCATGCCCAGCGGCAGATGGAAGACATCCGCGGCTCCCTGGCCGAGGAAGAAGGCCGCTTCTCCGAGTTGCTCACCGGTCCTTTCCGCCGGCCGCTGGTGATCGCGGTGGTGATCATGGCCTGCTCTCAATTCTGCGGCATCAATGCGATCATCTATTACTCGACCCGCATTTTCGCGGCCGCTGGGGCGGGCAAGGAGATCGGCACGGAAGAATTAAAGGCCGCTGCCTTCACCTCTACCGTCTGGATCGGGCTGGTTAACTTGGCATTCACCTTCGTGGCCATCGGCCTGATCGATCGGTTGGGCCGCAGGCCGCTCTTGATCTTGGGAACCGCGGTGCAAACCGCGGCCCTGGCGATGGTGGGCTGGATGTATCATACCCACCAGGGCGGCTTCTCGCAGCAGGAGGGCTTTGGGCTCTTGGTGTGCGTCGTGACGTTCACGGCGGCATTCGCCATGTCCACGGGCCCCATCGGCTGGCTTTTGTGCTCGGAAATCTTTCCGAACCGGGTCCGCGGCCGCGCCATGTCGGTGGCCGCCATGACCGTGTGGATCACCGATTACATGGTCACATGGAGCTTTCCCAAGCTCAACGACGAGTGGGTCGGGCCCGCCGGGACCTTCTGGATCTACGGCGCCGCCAGCCTGTTCGCGCTTGTCTTCGTCCTGGCGGCAGTCCCGGAGACCAAGGGCCGCACGCTGGAGGAAATCGAGCATTTCTGGATAAGCCGGGCCGGCCGGGGGAGCGAAATAGAACGCCTCGGCGCCTGAATCTGCATTCCAACAGCTTGCTCCTCTCCGCCCTCCCCATCCGGGGCAGGCAGCCAGGGGATGGGATCCAGTACGGCAGGTCGGGGCCGGGCTGGGGGCCGGAAGTATCAAAGACCCCGAGCGCCGTTCGTCCTCCGATCTTCATCTTTTCGGTGGGCGCGATTTTCCGCGGGCCGCCCAACATGTGGCGCGGCACGACGGCAGCCGCCTCCGCGGCAAGATTTTCTGGCAGGCGATTTCACGGCCGTTCACGGCCGTTTCCGGCGCAGCCGGCAGTCGGCCCGGCGTTCACGCCGGGTACATTGGAGCCGCTCCCCTCCGTCCCCTCGACCCGTGCTGAAGCACGGGCCTAATACCGCCTGCGGCGGAAATGCCCGTGAACGGGCATACACAAATTGTAAAGTGCACCTTGTACCCAAACCGGCAGATGAACCTCGCCCGCCGCTGC
>JBEKCP010000688.1:0-2896 GCA_050014815.1 Thermoguttaceae bacterium
TCCGACCGTTATTGGGACACCGCCTACCACCGTTATTAACATACCCTCAGGGGTCTCCGACCACTGGCAAGCGGCCTGGACGGGCATCGGCTCGACCCTGAACGTCAACGCGACTGTGAACGAGCCCGCCTTGGGGACGTTCCGGCAGTCCAGTATCACCAACAGCGTTCCAAATGCAAACACCGCGTCCCTGACCATCTCCGGCCCGTCGTTCAACGCGCAAATGGCCACCACCACCGTCGGCAGTTTTTCGATCAAGGAATACGCCGCGCTGAACCTCGTCTCGTCCGCCGCTTATGTAGAGATCAAGAATATGACGACCAATAAGGCGGGCGAGTCGCTAACAATCACCCTGACCGATTCGAACGGGAAAACGGCAACGTACACCAACAGCGACCTCGGAGCACTCACCAACGCAACCTTCGACACTACTCCCATGTCGGGAGCGGGTTGGGCCGTGCAGGGGGGGTTCCTTTATACCGGCGTTACGGGCGAAGTGTTCGCGTTCGCCGCCACCGGCATTGGTCAAGATACGATCTTCGGTGAGATTGACGGTGATCCAGGCCCGCTCCCGGAGCCCTTCTCGATGGCCATTTGGGCCTTGACGGGGATCGGCGGGCTGGGGATGGTCCGGGTCTGCCGCAATCGCCGCGAGACTGCCGCAGGCTAGCAAACCGCAGACGAAATTGCACACGAGACATTACCAGTCGGATTGTTGAAAGCGAGAGTAACATCCATGAGTTGCATCCGTGCGAGAGCGTGGCGAAGGAAAGCGCGCCGCGGCGTGCTGACCTTCGAGTGGATCCTGGTGGTGACGTTGGTGGTGATCGGGTTGATCGGCGGGCTGGCGGCCGTCCGCAACGCCGTGCTCGATGAGTTGTACGATCTGTCCAGCGCCGTGGAAGCGATGAACTTCTCCGGGACCGGCAATTCGCCCAACCAAGTCACCAACAATCCGAACGCCGCCAACGATGCGAGCGCGTGGTGGGGCTCCGCGCATCACTAGCGTGGATTGGTTTCCGCCAAGGTTGGCCCCCTACGGCGTCACAAGTGAGGCCGTTTGGCAGTTAGTCACGGTCGGCAACGGCGCGGTGACGACGGCCGAACGGCCTCAGTCGTTTTCGCAGCGGGCGTTTTCGCCGCGGGTGGTACGGGGAGGTTTTCGCATGGGATTACGGTCCTTGGCCCTGTTGGCGACGTTCGCGTTGGCGATCGTTGCGCCCGGCATCGCGGCCAAGGACGGGATCGAGGCGGTTAGGCCGGCCTTCGAGTTGAAGGTCATCCGGGGGCGGAGCAAGTTGTTGCGGGCCGGCGCCGACATCCGCCGCACGGCCGTCGCCGATGCCGGCATCGCCGACGTGATCCAAGTTGCTCCGCGCGAACTGATGATCGTGGGGAAGGCCGCGGGAAAGACCGATGTCACGATTTGGATCGGCGACAAGGCGCCCGAGCCGGTTGTCCTGTCGGTGAATGTCGCACTGGATCAACCTGGACGAGCCGCGAAAAGACCACCTGACTAATATAATAATGGACCAGCAACACTGCGACGGGCCTCAACAGGAATCGCGGCGGACGCGCCGGGGATGGGCCGTTGCCATCGGCGGGGCCATGGTGCTTGGGCCCCTCGCGGCCTTGTACGCGTCCAGTTTCGTCGCGCTGGATCGCGTCTGGCGGATCGATCCCAACTATTCCCACGGCTGGCTGGTGGTCGCGGCGAGCTTGTTCTTCGGGTGGCGGGCGTGGCACCGCGGGGGGCCCCCTTGGCAATCCCGAGTCCGCATCCCGGAGTTTGTTCTCGGCTGCTCCTTGCTGGCGATCGGCCTGGCCATGCACTTTCTGGCCTCCTTCTTCGGAATGCTCTTGCTGGACGTGGTCGCGCTGATCGTGATTTTGCGGGCAGTGCTGCTTGTGCTCGGCGGCAGGGCCGCGGTTCGGACCTACGGCTTCGCCTGCCTGTTCCCGATCTTCATGGCGCCGTTGCCCGTCGCCTGGTATCAACCGCTGGCCAACGTCATGCAGCACCTGGTCACGTCCATTTCCGCCTGGACCCTCAACGCGGCGGGGGTGCCGGTGTTCGCGGAAGGCTACGTGCTCCGCCTGCCGGGCCACTCGGTCGAGATGGCCGAAGCGTGCAGCGGACTCCGCCAGCTCACGGCGTTTCTGGCCCTGGCGGTGGCGATAGGGCACCTGACGGGCCGGGCATTCTGGTTCAGGGCGGCGCTGGTGGCGCTGTCGGGGTTCGTCGCCCTGGCCGCGAATTGCGTGCGCGTGGTCCTGACCGTGCTGGTCCTGGTATTCGCCGGGCAGCGCTGGGCGCAAGGCACGTTCCATACGGTCGAAGGCCTGGTCGTGGTGGCGATAGGGTTGCTGATGCTGGCCGCAGCGGCTTGGGGCCTCTGCGTCCTGGAGGCCCGCCTGAGGCCGGCGGCGTTTGCAGCCCGGCCGGAATGCGTCGCGGGAGAGTAACAATGCGAACTCGCGTGCGAGTTGCCGTCGTGGCCGTGACCTTGGGCGTCGCCCTGGCGGCGAAGACCGCTTTCTTCCAGTACCTGCAGGCGGCCGGTCCCCTGCCGGCGGTCCCCTTGACGGGGCCTTTGCAGGCGTTCCCGCAGGTCTTGGAACCATGGCACGGAAGCGAGTTGCCGATCACCGATACGCGGCTCCTCTACGGCGACGATCAGCTCAGACGCGTCTATTCCCACGGCAATCCCAAGCAGCAGTTCCAGCTCTGGATGGTCTACTCGGCGACGGGCGAGGACCGCGGGCACCATCCCGAGGTGTGCATGCGCGCGGCCGGCATGACCGAGAATCCGCGCGGCCGCGGCACCCTGTCCGCGGCCGGGCATCCCCAGCCGATCCAGCAGTACCTGTTCGGGCGCCCTGGAACCGGGGAGGG
>JBEKCP010000689.1:0-2887 GCA_050014815.1 Thermoguttaceae bacterium
GCTGATGGATTACTTCGACTTCACCTTTGATTGTCCGGTCTACCTCCTCCGTTCAGACAAGGGCCTCCCCCTCCTCGGAGAACACGCCCTCCCGGTGTGGACTGACATGGATGCCGCCGAGACCTTCGTTCAGCGAAACCACGAGCAATGCCCTTGCCTGGGTCGCCTGGCCTTGGTCGAGATCGAAACCGACGACGATCTGTTGGCCTTGCTGACGGAAGTACAACAGGCGGGCATCGTGGAAGTTGCGTTCGATTTGACGAGTGCTGACCAAACCATCGTGCGGATGCTGTATACCACCGATGTGCTCGACCTGCTCCGCGAGCGGATTGCTGAGGCGCACCCTTGATTACTGTCGATTCGGCACGCCGGATTTTCTACGCCGGCCTTGAAGTATGGCGACGACTATGACTCTCAAGGAACTTCGATCGCTGATCCTGAAGAAGATGGATGAATTGGATCGTTGGCACGAGAATCCTGACGAGGAGAAGATTATCGCCGGGGAGCAGGCCATTGTCTATGAAGTCGCCGACATGATGGCACGGGCCGGCTTCCCTCACCTGCACGCCATCGCCCTTGTCTTGCCTGTTGGCGAAGACTCGGAACCCGTGAAGAACTTCTTGTCTCGGTGCTTGACGGCGCTGCGATCAAAGCGTCGGGCGCGTTCCAAGGGGTTGGCCCGGGAATCGGACATGCTAACCCCGCCACAGGTCGCCAGGCGATACGGGGTCTCACCAGATACGGTGCGAGCCTGGATTGCATCGGGCGACTTGCGGGCTATGAACGTCGGCAAGGGAAAACGGCCCCGGTATCGCGTGCCCGTGGAATCGTTGAAGGAATTGGACGCAAAAAGGGTGCCCAAGGTCGTCCCGGCATCACCGGTCGATCACCGCCGCCGTCGTCGGCCGAAGCCTACCGGCTTGATCGTTACTCGATTTTCTTCCGGCCGTTGAACCACGCCCGAACGTGGTTCGTCACCTTCTTGAGCGGTTCGTCAAAGGTCTTCTGCCGGTAGACGGCCGCCATGTCGTCGGTCGCTGCGATGTGGCCCATGATGTAGTCAACGCTCTTCTGATCGTTTGCCGCCGCTCCGATTGTCTCGAATGTCCGGCGGAGCGAATAGAACGTCGTCACGTTCTTCCGGTAGCTGCCCAGCGTCTTCAGCAGCTTGCGGATTTCCGCGCTGATGGCGTTGTCGCCACTGTCATGCTTGCACCAACACTCGCCAAGCCTTGTGACGAAGACCAGGTTGGCGGCATCTTCGGAAATCTGCTTGGGACGGGCTTCCAACGCCTTGCGGACGGCCTTGACTGTTTCCGGCCAGAGGGGGCATCGACGGGGGTTGTGGGTCTTCGGCCGCCAATAATGGTGCCAGCCGTTTTCCAGGTCGAGCTTGTCGAGGGTGAGCGTCCCGCAATCTTCGTTGCCGAAGCCGCAGTTGATGCCGAGGTAGATCATCGCTGCGACTTGCGGGTGAGCCGCCTTTATCATCGCCCTGATTTCTTCCCGGCTGAACATGCGCGGGCCGCGCTCGTTGGCCAGTTTGCGAAACGCACGTGCTGAAGGCGACTTCAGCACCTTCCGGTACTGGATTGTCTTTTCGGACAACCCAGCCTCGTTGATGTAGAGGAACAGCATCCGGGCGCGGGTCAGGTCGCCCTTGACCGCCGTGGGCGAACGGGTGGCAAGCCGCTTGCCCTTGGAAAGGTCGGCTCGGAGCTTCTCCAAATCGGCATGGTCCAGGTCGGTCAGCAGCCTGTTCTTTCCGAGGGAAGCCGCGATCAAGTCGCAGGTCCGCTCATAGTCGAGGTAGGACCGGGGCGAAATCTCGCCCGATTGCTCCAAGAGCTTCTTGGCGGACAGGAAGTGATCCATCGCCAGCCCCAGCGTCTTGTCCTCGCCGTTGACGCGAGGCTTCCGGCCGGCGTGGAGATCGTCCTTCTGGTCGAGGAAGAGGTCCAGAGCGACTTCCCAGTCGCCCCACGCTCCGAAATAGTGGAGCTTGCCCCGAATCTTCTTGCACCACTGCCCATTCGGGTGGGCCGTTAGTGGAAACTCAGGATAGGGATACGGGTCTTGCGCCCTGGCTGGCGCAGATTGCGGAGTAGCAAGGATCATAACACGACAACTCCCGGCAACAGGTGCCTATTGCAAATCTACCTTGCGGGCAGGGCCGGTTGTCGGATCGGTTGTCGTGTGGGTTTGGGCAGGTTTCCTGGATTTGTCGTAAGTCCTTGCTACGTAAGAGTGAGGCTGATGGGGCTCGAACCCATGACCTACGGATTAAAAGTCCGTTGCTCTACCAACTGAGCTACAGCCTCAAGTGATATAAAGCATTGCCTTACAAGATATTACGACATGCCATTGGCACCCCACGAAGGAAGGTAGATGCTATATGATACCAAACTCGTCAGCCTTTCTCAAGCGACCTTCGAAAGCGCTGTAGAACTAGGCGGAGGTTGGTGCCCACCGGCCCCTTACAACCTTGCTCGGAGCTTCCCCAGTGTAGCAAGCCGGTCCCTGGCCGGCCACAATGCAAGCGGCGACTTGCCGTCTTTGCAGCGGATTCTCGGGCAGACGGCGGTTGTACTGATGGAAATACGTGCTCATCAACCACTTCCGTCTGCCCTGAAGCTCCTCGGGCAAGGCGTACCGCCAGGGCCCATTGGCCGCCTCACGCTCTGCGGTGATCATTCGGAGGACAGCGGCGCCGACGACCAAGCAACGGAGAATGTCCTGTTCACGCAGGCGGCGAATACCAGGGGTGTCCTTGCGCTACGTTGAACTTGGGAAAGGAGGATGGATGTAGGATACACCTTGAAACCTTTCGATGGAACCCTGCGGGTAATCAAGCCCGTCCGGAAGAGCTTGGCCAGCAGCCGGAAGC